>NZ_JBEYTW010000077.1:0-43388 GCF_040643275.1 Spirillospora sp. NPDC047418 | reverse complement strand
GCCGCCCCGCCCCGGACCGGCGACGCGCCGGACCCCCGGTGCGGGTCTCCGGCGCTTCGGTGACGGGTGTGGGGACCCGTCGTGAGAATCAGCCGTTGCTGGCGTGCGCGCCGCCCTTGCAGCCACCCGAGTTGGCGATGCCGATCACGGCGATGGCGTTGCCGCAGACGTCGACGGCGGCGGAGATCGGCGCGACCACCTGGGTGCCGTTCAGCACGCCGAAGTTGCCGGCGGTGGTGTTGCCGTTGCCGGCCCCGCCGCCGTGGTGGTGGCCGTGGTGACCGTGGTCCCAGCCGCCGCCGTAGGCGGAGGCGTAGGCGGGCGTGGCGGCCAGTGCGGAGCCGGCCACGGCGAGGCCGAGGATGCCGGAGACGGCAAGCTTCTTGAACAACGTGAGTCCTCCCGTACGTGGGCTTAGCAGGCCCGTTCTGACATTGCCGACGTCGCCCGCGAAGGCGGCGTCGCGTACCGTAGTTACCCAGCTACTCTCAGGTAGGGCAATGCCAATCGTCACGGTGAGGGCAAAAAGTCACCATGGAGTAATCATTCCGTTACAGACTGTGACCTCTTTGGCCGCTTTTGACCAGGCCTGTCTCGTAGGCGAAAACGACCGCCTGCACCCTGTCCCGAAGACCCAGCTTCATCAGGATCCGTCCCATGTGCGTCTTCACCGTCGCCTCGGAGACGTACAGCCGTCCCGCGATCTCCGCGTTCGACATGCCGCGCGCCACCAGCCGCAGCACCTCGCCCTCACGCTCGGTGAGCGTCTCCAGCGCGCCGCCCGCCTTCTGCGCCGCGTCCGGCAGGTGCACGGCGAACCGGTCCAGCAGGCGCTTGGTCGTGCTCGGCGCGACCACCGCGTCCCCCGAGTGCACCGCCTTGATCGCCTCGATGAGCTGCGCCGGGCCGGCGTCCTTCAGCATGAACCCGCCGGCCCCCGCCTTGATCGCCGCGAACGCGTACTCGTCGAGGTCGAAGGTGGTCAGGATGACGACCTTCGGGCCGGACTCCGCGACGATCCGGCGGGTCGCCTCGATGCCGTCCATCCGCGGCATCCGCACGTCCATGAGGACGACGTCGGCCCGCGTGCCGCGCAGCAGGTCCAGCGCCTGCACGCCGTCGCCCGCCTCGCCCGCGACCTCGATGTCGGGCTGCGCGTCCAGCACCATCTTGAAACCGGCGCGCACCAGTTCCTGGTCGTCCACGAGCACCACCCGGATGGGCTCCGCCACGTCGTCGATCTCCGTCATGCCCACTCCTCGTCCGTGCGCCTCATGCGGCGATCTCCTCGCGCACCGGGAGCCGCGCGACCACCTCGAACCCTCCGCCGGGACGCGGCGCCGCCCGGACGTCGCCCCCGTACACGGCGACGCGCTCGCGCATCCCGGCGAGGCCGTGGCCCCGGTGGTCGTCGAACGCCGCCGCGCCGCGGCCGTCGTCCGCCACCCGGATCTCCAGCGCGTCGTCCGCGTAACGCAGCCGCACCGACACGCTCACCCGCGGACCGCCGTGCTTGAGCGTATTGGTCAGCGCCTCCTGGACGATCCGGAAGACCGTGAGCTGGCGCCCCTCCGACATGGCCGCCGGCGTCCCGTCCACCTCGTACGTCACCGCCAGCCCGGACCCGCGGACCTGCTCCACCAGATCGTCCAGCTCGGCGACGCCCGGCTGCGGCGCGAACGCCCCCGCGTCGTCGTCCTCGCGCAGGACGCCGAGGAGCCGCCGCATCTCCGCGAGCGCCAGCCGTCCCGTCGAGGAGATCGCCTCGAGCGCCTGCCTGGCCCGTCCCACATCGGTGTCGATCGCGAAGGACGCGCCGTCGGCCTGCACGACGATCACGCTCACGTTGTGCGCCACGACATCGTGCAACTCCCGGGCGATCCGCGCGCGTTCGGCGGCCATGGCCACCTTGACCTCGTTGTCGCGTTCGCGCTCCAGCCGCTCCGCCCGCTCCTCGACCGAGCGCAGGTAGGCGCGGCGCGTCCGCATGTGCAGGCCCAGCACGTAGACCCCGGCCACCAGCAGCCCCAGCATCACGAACGCGTACTTGCGGTCGTCGGCGCCGGACGGGTACCTCCACGCGGCCATGCCCGCGCCGGTCAGGCCGACCAGCGCGGCCGCGATCCCCCAGCGGATCGAGAAGCCCGCCGTGACCGTGTAGATCGCCATCAGGACGGCGATGTTCCCCTGCACCGGCTGCAGTCCCGCCACGCACTGGACGAACGAGACCAGCGCGGTGACGGTGAGGACCGTGCGCGGGTACGTCCGGCGCAGGACGAGCGGACCCGTGAGGAGAACCGTCAGCAGCCCGTACTGCAGGGCGCCCATCCCGTACGTCCCGCCCAGGAGCGACGGGACGGCGATCAACAGGATCGGTGCCGCGAAGAACGCGTCGACCAGCGGCTTCTTACGCCGCAGCCACTCCCAGACGCTCGCCACCATGCCGCCAGCGTATGTACACGCCGGTAAGCACGGATCAGCCGCAAGTCGGACACACGTCCACCACAAGGATGGGCCGGTGCCGGGCACCGCTCGCGGTAACGTCACAGGCGTGGCGGCGTTGGTTTCCGAATGGCTGACATGGCGCACGGCGATGGAACGGGCGCTGTACGGGGAGGACGGCTTCTACCGGCGCGGGGAACGGCCGGCCGAGCACTTCCGCACGTCGGTGCACGCCTCACCGCGCTTCGCCGCCGCCATCGTCGGCCTGCTGACCGAGGTCGACGCGCTGCTCGGCCGCCCGGAGCGGCTGGACGTCGTCGACATCGGCGCGGGGTCGGGGCGCCTGCTGGGCAACATCCTGGCCTGCGCGCCCGCCGACCTGGCGCCCCGGCTCGTCCCGACGGCGGTGGAGATCGCGCCGCGGCCCGCCGACGTCCCCGCGCAGATCATCTGGCGGCCGGACCTCCCCCGCCGCATCACGGGGCTGGCCGTGGCGAACGAGTGGCTCGACAACGTGCCGCTGGACGTCGTCGAAAGCACCCCGGACGGCATCCGGACCGTGCTCGTCGACCCGTCCACGGGGGCCGAGCGTCCCGGCCCGTCGCCGTCCGCCGAGGACCACGACTGGCTGGAGCGCTGGTGGCCGCTCAGCGAGCCCGGCGACCGCGCCGAGATCGGCCACCCGCGCTGCAACGCCTGGGGGTCCGTGATCCGGCGGCTGTCCCGCGGGCTGGCGCTCGCCGTCGACTACTCGCACTCGCGCGAGGCCCGCCCGGTGTACGGGACGCTGACCGGCTACCGCGACGGCGCCACCGTCCCCGCCGTCCCGGACGGATCGTGCGACGTCACCGCGCACGTCGCGCTGGACGCCTGCACCACCGCAGGCGAACGCGCCGGCGCCACGTCCACCCTGCTGACCACCCAGCGCGACGCCCTGCGCGTCCTCGGCCTGTCCGGCGCCCGGCCGCCCCTTGACCTGGCCCACCGCGACCCCCGTGCCTACGTCGCGGCCCTCTGCCACGCCGGAGAGGACGCCGAACTGACCGACCCGTCCGGCCTGGGCGGCTTCGGCTGGCTGACCCAGACCGTCGGCATCCCCCTCCCGAGCGTCCTCACCCCCTGTACCTCCTGACCGAGCCCGCCCGAGAGGCGGTCAGCGCTCCACGTGGAGGGCTTGCAGGCCGCGCAGGATGTAGCCGGGCTTCCACTTCGGCTCTTCGGACACGCGGAGATCCGGTGCCACGCGCAGGAGCGCACCGAACGACTCGGCGAGTTCGATGCGCGCGAGCGGGGCGCCCAGGCAGTAGTGGATGCCGAGCCCGAACGTGATGTGCGGGTTCGGGTCACGGGACAGGTCGAGACGGCCCGGGTCGGCGAACACCTCCGGATCCCGGTTGGCGGACGCGAACTGCAACGCCACCTCGGAGCCGCGGGGGATGTCGACGCCGGCGACCGTGATGTCCTCCAGCACCCAGCGTTCGAACATGGGCGCCGGTGTGTCGTAGCGGAGCAGCTCCTCGACGGCCGTGGGGACGAGCGAGTGGTCGGCGCGGAGCCGCTCCAGCTCCCCGGGGTTGCGGAACAGCGACCACCAGCCGTTGCCGGTCGCGTTGACCGTGGCCTCGTGGCCCGCGTTGAGGAGCAGGACGCAGGTGCCGATCAGCTCGTCCTCGGTGAGCCGGTCGCCCTCGTCCACGACCTGGGCGAGTGCGCTGATGAGATCGTCGCGCGGCTCGTCCCGGCGGGTGCGCGCGAGGCCGCGCAGGTAGTCGGAGAACTCGACGGCGGCGCGGACGGCCGTGTGCTGCACCTCCTCCGGCGGGTTCAGTTCGTACATGCCGCAGATGTCGGCGGACCACGGGCGCAGGAGCGGGCGGTCCTCGGCGGGGACGCCGAGCATCTCGGCGATCACGTTCACGGGCAGCGGCTCGGCGACCTCGGCGAGCAGGTCGCCGCCGCCCTTCGCCGCCAGCGCCTCGGCCAGCTCGGCGGCGAGCCGCCTGATCGTCGGCCGCAGTCCCTCCACCATCCGGGCGGTGAACGCCTTGGACACCAGGCGCCGCAGCCGCGTGTGCACGGGCGGCTCCACGTCCAGCATCCCGGCCCGGACCAGGTCCCAGAACGGCTTCAGGAAGTCGGCCTCCGGCTGCCGGCCGAACTCCTCGTGGCCCGCGATGTGGAGGTAGGACCGTCCGAGCCGCCGGTCCCGCAGCAGCGCGTCGACGTCCTCGTACCGGCTGATCACCCACTGGCCGGTCGGCTCGTGGAAGAACACCGGCCGTTCCGCGCGGAGCCGCTCGAACGCCGGATAGGGGTCCGCCACGAACTCGGCGGACCAGGGGTCATATGCCACATCACTCATGTTCCGAACATTATGCGCATCCGGGGCCGCCCTCCTCGCGCGGCGGCGCGAGGAGGGCGCCCTGCGGGGCGCCAGCCACCGGATGGCCCGGATCACCGTCTGCTCCCACTACTCGGCCGACCCGCTCCCCGGCAGCTGGCACGCTCACGCGACCACCACCGCCCCGCACCCCAACCCGCCCACTAAACACCCCCCGCATCCGCCGCTTCTGCCATGCCCTCCACGTCCCCCCTCGTCCGCCGCGTCCTCTGTCGTCTGTCGTCTGTCGTCTGTCGTCTGTCGTCTGTCGTCTGCGGCGGCCTAGTTGAAGGCGAAGGTGGGGGGCAGCGGGTGGTGCCTGAGCAGTCCGGCGGGGACGGTGTCGGCCAGGGCCTTGTAGCCGGTCGGGTTCAGGTGCAGGTGGTCGCCGACGTCGAAGGCTGGGAGCAGCCGCCCGGGGGCGGACGGGTCGCGGGCGGCGCGGTCGAAGTCGATCACGGCGTCGAATCGGCCGCTGGTGCGGATCCAGGTGTTGACGGCTCGGCGGGCGCCCTCCCGGTAGCCGTCCGGGTCGTCGTACATGGTGTTGCCGCCGAACGGGGTGAGCGTCGCGCCGTACACGCGGATGCCCTGCGCGTGAGCGCGGACGATCATCTGGTCGTAGGCCGCGATCAGGCTGTCGGCGACCTGCTTCTGCGCCGCCGGCGTGGCCTCGGCGGTGCCGATGTCGTTGACGCCCTCGAAGACGACGAGCCACTCGACACCGCTCTGCGCCAGCACGTCGCGGTCGAACCGGGCGAGCACGTTGGGGCCGAGCCCGTCGTTGAGGACGCGGTTCCCGCCGGCGGCCTGGTTGACGATCGCGATACCGGACGTGGACGGGTGGGACTGCAGCCGGTCCAGGAGCTGGTCGGGCCAACGGTCGTTCCCGTTCGTCGTGGATCCGCGGCCGTCGGTGAGGGAGTCGCCGAGCATGACCGCCGCCGCGGTGGAGGGCTTGGCCCATACTTCGAGACCGCTCAGGAAGTACCAATGGTCGGTGCGCGTGGCCCCGGCAAGGTCGGTGTCGGCGACGTGGTCGCCGGCCAGCATGTAGGACGTGGTCCGGGAACCGGGGTGGGACGTGATGTCGGTCGACGCCTGACCGTCCGCCAGGTAGATCGTCACCGTGAGGATCGACCCGGGCGCCACCGGGAACTTCAGCGGGTCGGACACCATCTGCGCACCGACCGGAATCACCGTGGACGAGCGCCCATGGAAGGTCACCGGCCGGGACGTCTCCGGCTCGATCGAGCCGACGCCCGCCTGCCCGCCGCTCGGCAGCGCGACGGACGCCTTGGTGATCGGGAGTGCGGCCCCGCCGAACGCGTTGGAGAACCGCAGCCGCAGGTTCCGGCCGCCGGCGGACACGCGGACGGTCTGCCGCAGGGTCGCGTCGTCGAAGACCTTGCCGTCCTGCGTGAACGGCGCGGGAGGCATGTTCCCCGGCTCGGTCAGCTGCGGCATCGACACCCAGCTGTCGACCCAGTGGCCGCCGAACCGCGGCGCGGCGTGGCCTGCTGCGTTCCGTGGCGCGCCCTCCGCGCCCGTCAACGATGCCGCGACGAGGCCGACCGCGAGCAGGAGTGCGGCGACGAGCCGGCCGGCGGGGCTCACGCGCGACGCGAGCGCACCCGCCCCCGGCCGCCGGACGTGGACGGGCGTGAATCGTCTCACCACAGGTCTCCGATCGACTCCACGGACCCTTCGAAACATTTCGATCATTTTCGGATCGGAGCCCGAACGTACGCCGGGCATAACGAAGCGTCAAGAACTTCTTCACCAATCCACGCTCCACGACAGATCACCCTCACGTTCGAAGAACTGGCCACATCAAGGCTTCGCCACGCCGTTGACCCCACCCGCAGGGCCACGTACATTGCCGAGGCACCATCGCCGATAAGTTTCGAAACTCCCCGTCCTTCGTCCCTACCGCGGCACAGCGACTCGGCCGAGGCGCGGGCGGTCGCCGGGCTGCCGAGCGCGTCGAGGGAGTCCTGCCGCCGCCCGACCGTCCCGTCCCACCACCCCGACGACCAGCCCCACTCATCGCCGCCCCGAAAGCCGCCCTGCCACACGCCCCGCCGCCCGCCTCAGTACACGGCTCAGCACGCACGCCGCACCCGCCCCGAAGTGTCTGCCTGGGCGCACGCCCCGGTACAAGCGGCTTCGGCGCTCGGGGTCGCCTACTTCAACGGGCTTCTCGCGAGGAATCCCGGTCCTTTACAGCCGGGAGGAATCGTCTGGCCGCGTATCGCTGCGCGTTGGTCGTCTCCGTTGGTGGGCGGTCGGCCCGTCCTCCCCCTTGGACGGGCCGACCGGTTCCATCGTCGGGGGTGGCGTGGAGACGTGGAAGTAGAACGCGATTCTGTGGAAAAGTCGTCAGCGGGCCCAGTGGGCCGGGTCTCCGCCGCCGGCGCGGCGGGCGGCCAGCGCCCGGCCGGCGGTGCTCTCGACGATCGCGCGCGCCTCGCCCAGGTCGCGGTCGGTGGCGGCGACCTGCACCGGCCCCGGGGGCGCGTCGACGTGGACGGTGGCCAGGCCGAGGAGGCGCTGGAAAACGTTCGCGGTGAGCCGGACACTCTGCGCGCGCGCGTGGGCGATCACGTCGGTGCGGCGGCAGGGCCAGCCGTGCCGGGTCACGAAGACGACATCGTCGGTTCCGGCGCCGTCCGCACGGTCGATCGCCACGGCCTTGGATGACGCGGGGACGAGGGGGACGGCATCGACATGCGTCCCCGGGAAGACTTGCGAGACGAGGTGCATGGCCACGTGCCGGGGCGCGACGGGCAGGAGCGTCGAGGACAGTGCCTGGCGCTCGCCCGCGTAACCGGCGACGGTGACCTCGACCCGGGCCCAGCCGAGGCTCCGCCAGATCACCGGTTCGACGATGCTGACGGCCTGGACGCGGCCCGGAGGGAGCGTCTGCATGCGCGTCTCCAGCAGCCCGTAGCGCAGGCGGATTCCGTCCGGTGACATCGCGACCGTGAAGTTGGCGTACATCACCAGGGGCGCGATCACGGCCCTGATGAGCCCGAGCAGGACGGGAACGGTCACGGCGAGCATGCCGCCCTCGGCGTACATGACGAGGAAGACGAGGGAGGCCAGGAACAGCAGGGCCGTCCCCAGAACGGGCAGCCGTACGAGGAGGGACGCGAACAGCGCACCGAACGGCACCCGCCAGACGTGACGCTCGGGTGCCTCCGGTGTGTGGCCGGGCAGTCCGGCGGCGCGTGCGAGGAGTTCGGCGCGCAACTGCTGCGCGGAGTTCCGTCCCAGGTAGCGGAGGGCGATCTCGCTCTGCTCACCGCCGGCCAGTTCCACCCGTACTTCGGCCAGGGCGAACACCCTCGTCACCAGCGGACGGACGAGATCGATGGCCTGAATGCGCGAAAGCGGGATACGGCGCTTGTTCTTGCGGAGGATCCCGGTCTCGACGACGAGGTCGTCACTGTCGATGCGGAATCGGAGCGCGAGCCACGTCCAGAGACCCGACCCCACCGCGATCAGTCCCATGGGGATGGTCACGATGATGAACCTGAAGATGACCTCAGGGGTGAGCGCCAGGGTGATGCCGTCTTCGGTCTGGGTCAGCAGGAGAGGAAAGCCTAGCAGGACGAAGTAGATGATGAGGAAGATGAAAGCGCGCAGTGGGGCGGTCGCCCAGTGGAGCCTGTGCGTGCCCTCGGAGAACCGGACCGGTGGACGGTAGCCGGGCGGCGGCCCGTACCCGTACGGAGGGCGCGGCGGACCGTACGGACCGGGCGGCGAGCCCGGGGGCGGACCTGGTGGGCCGTAGGGCGGGCCTGGGCGGCCTTGAGGTCCGTACGGCCCCGGGCCTGGTCGCCCTGGCGGGCCGTAGGGACCGGGAGGTGGGGGTCCCTGCGGACCTGGTGGTCCCGGCGGACCGTAGGGGCCATAGGGGCCGCTCATAGCCCCATGCTCCGTTCCTCGCCCTTCTGGGCGAGACGATCGCGCAGAAGCGCGGCCTCGGCGGTGGGAAGGCCCGGAATGGTCGCGTCCGTTGCCGCGGCAGCGGTGTGCATCCGGACGGTGGCGATCCCCATCCACCGTTCAAGGAGCCCTGCCGTGACGTCCACGAATTGCATCCGCCCATAGGGGACGACGATGAGGCGCTTGACGAACACCCCGTGCGTGACGATGAGGTCGTCCGCGCGCTCGGCGTACCCGTACGCCCTGCGATCCAGTTCGGCGACCAGCCAGGTGAGGGCCGTGCCGAGGATCACGGCGACGACCCACATTGCGGCGGCGAGCACGCTGCCGTTCCGCCACACGATGAACGCGCCCACACCGCCGATGGGAATCGCCCACAGAACGGCGGTGAGAAGCCTGTGCCAGGCGTGGCGCCTCGAAATGGGCGCCCACTGGAGGCCGCCGCCGGGCGCGAACGCCTGATCGGCGCGGTAGACCGGCGGTGCCTGCGGCGGTCCCTGCTGCTGCGGCGGCGGGTAGTGTGCCGGTACTTGACCTGGCGGTTGACCGCCAAGACCCGGCCCAGGGGGCACGGGCGGGTGCGCCGCGCCCTGGGGTCCAGGCTGCGCGGCGGGCTCGTACGGTGGCTCGCCATGGCTCGGGTTCATTGCCCCCTAGTCAACCGGAAAACGACCGCCGCTCGCCATGGGACCATGAAGCGGTGATCGGAGCGGCGGAGGCGCGACCATGACCACCGAGCGGATCGTCGGGATCGGTGCGGGCGCCAAGGAGCTCGCCACCGAGGACATGACCCTGAACATCGGCCCCCAGCACCCGTCCACGCATGGTGTGCTCCGGCTGAGGCTGACGCTGGACGGGGAGCGCATCTCGGCCGCGGAACCCATCGTCGGCTACATGCACCGCGGCGCGGAGAAGCTCTTCGAGGTCCGGGACTTCCGTCAGATCATCGTGCTGGCGAACCGCCATGACTGGCTGTCGGCGTTCTCCAGCGAACTGGGCGTCGTCCTCGCCGTCGAGCGGATGCTCGGCATGGAGGTCCCCGTACGCGCCGTATGGATGAGGACCCTCCTGGCCGAACTGAACCGGATCCTGAACCATCTGATGTTCCTCGGCTCGTATCCGCTGGAAGTGGGCGCCATCACCCCGATCTTCTACGCGTTCCGCGAGCGTGAGGCATTGCAGCGGGTGATGGAGGAGATCTCCGGTGGACGCATGCACTACATGTTCAACCGGGTCGGCGGGCTGAAGGACGAGCTTCCGGCCGGCTGGACGGCGCGCGCGCGGACGGCCGTCTCCGAAGTCCGTTCCCGCATGGGCGACATCGACGACATCATCATGGGCAACGAGATCTTCCGTGCGCGCACGCGAGGCGTCGGTGTCCTCACCCAGGAGCAGATCCTTCAGTACGGAGTCTCGGGGCCCATCGCACGAGCGTCCGGGCTCGACTTCGATCTCCGCAGGGACGAACCGTACCTCGCCTACAGCGACCTCGACGTCCGTGTGGTCACCCGCACCGAGGGCGACTGCCTGGCCCGCTTCGAATGCCTCCTCGACCAGGTGCACGCGTCCCTGGACCTCGCCGACGCCTGCCTGGACCGCATCGCCGAACTCCCGCCGGGTCCGATCAACCAGCGTCTGCCGAAGGTCCTCAAAGTCCCGGAGGGCCACACCTACGCCTGGACGGAGAACCCCCTCGGCATCAACGGCTACTACCTCGTGTCGCGCGGCGAGAAGACCCCGTGGCGGATGAAACTGCGGTCCGCGTCCTTCAACAACATCCAGGTCCTGACGGAACTGCTGCCGGGCACCCTGGTCGCCGACATGATCGCCATCCTCGGCTCGATGTTCTTCGTCGTCGGCGACATCGACAAATGACCGGGTGCCCCTAGGCGCGCCCGCTAGGCGCGGGAGGCGCGGCGGTCGCGTTCCTCTTCGTCCGGGTCCTTGGGGACGCGGCACGCGTACTCCAGGAAGAACGCCGCGGCCACCAGCACAACGGCCGCCAGGAACGTGGCGCCGCTGACGAAGAAGTCGTGGCGGGGGGTCGGCTTGTCCAGCTGGGTCGCCAGGTTGATGGCGAAGCCGCCGAACACGCCCGCGATGAGGGCGGCGGTGTGCGCGCTCGCCTTGCCCAGGGCGGCCAGCCGCGCGACCGCCATGGGCTCGATCGGCTTCGGCGACCTGCGGCCGGTCTCGGGCATGCGGGGCCGGCCGGGCTTGCGGCGGATGCGGCGCAGCACGTTCCAGCCGCTGACGGCCTCGCCGAGGGCGAGCAGCAGCAGCGTCGGCACCGCCGTCCACGGAAGCGGCGGCAGCGAGATGTAGGCGGAACGCAGCACCGCCCAGGTGACCACCGCGACGACGACCACCAGGGCGGTGAGGAACAGGGGGCGGGACGGTTTCATGCAGGCTGCTGCAGGGACATGTCCTCCCGTCGGCGAACGGCCGACGGGCCACCCTCGGACTGTTTGGCCTGGGCGAGGTCACCGACGCGGCCGTGCCCGGGCAGCAGCACGTCCGGCTCGATGTCCGCCCAGGGGACGAGGACGAACGCGCGCTCGTGCGCGCGCGGGTGCGGAAGCGTCAGGACGGGGTCGTCGGACGCGATGTCGCCGAACACGACGATGTCGATGTCCAGGGTGCGCGGCCCCCAGCGGACCTCGCGCTCGCGCCGCATGGAGGTCTCGATGTTCAGGACGCGTTCGAGCAGGTTCTCCGGTGCCAGCCGCGTGTCGGCCACCAGCACCACGTTGAGGAAGTCCCCCTGCTCGGGGATGGTCTCGCCGGGCGGCGCGTAGGGCGCGGTCTCGTAGACCGGCGAGAACGCCACGAAGTTGAGCCCGGGCGCGTCGAACAGCGCGTCGACCGCCCCCTGGATGTTGTCGAGCCGGTCCCCGAGGTTGCTGCCGATCGAGAACACGACACGATGCTGGACGAGCATGTGGCCGCCGGTGGCGGTGCGGTCGTGCATGCGGTCGGACGCTGTCATGGGCGACTCCTCCTGATCTTCACGGCGACGTCCGTGAAGGGGTGCGGCACGGGGGCGCTCGGCTTGTGGACGGTGATCTCCACCTCGGACACCGCCCTATCTTCCAGACATATAGTCGCCAGCCGGTCGGCCAGCGTTTCGATCAGATTGACGGGCTCGCCCTCGACGACCTCGACCAGACGGCCGGCGAGGCTCCCATAGTCGACGGTACGCGAGAGGTCGTCGCCGGCGGCGGCGGGGCGTGTGTCCAGCCCCAGGACGGCGTCCACGACGAACTCCTGTCCCAGCTCGCGCTCCGCGGGCAGGCAGCCGTGCCGGCCCCGGGCCCGGAGGCCGCGCAACTCGATGCGGTCGAGAGTCATTCTTCCTCCGCATCCACGACGTTGAGGACGGGTGAACCATGGTGGAGCAGGAGTCTCCACTCCCCGTCAGACCGTACGAACACGTTCGTCGCCACGATGCTTCCGCCCGCGAGGAACCCGGCCTCGGTGTCCTCGTCGGCGGTGAGGACGTTCTCCTTGCACGTCACCACGGCGTGATCGCCGTACACGTCGGTCTCGACATCGGTCAGCACGAACTGGATGTAGGTCGTGTTGGCCATGATGAGCGCCCAGGAACGCAGCACCTCGTCACGTCCGCGGAGCATCGTCCAGCCGGGATGCACGCAGGAGACACCGGCGGCGTACGGGCCGTCTGCCCACACCGCCGACATCCGGTCGAAGTCGCCGGCCTCGAACGCGGCGTAGAACTCGGCGTGGACCTCGTCCACATCGGCGCGGTTCACGGCACGGCTCATACGCGGTGTCCCCCTCGCTGGGCGCGACCGTCCGCCGCGACCGGTTCTGAGATCTCGTCATCGGACGGGCGGGCCGCGGTGATGGCGGCCGCCACGCGCACCGCGTCCGCGTTCGGGCGGACACGGTGGACTCTCGCGCACCATGCCCCGGCCGCCGCGGCCAGGGACGTGGTGGCGACGGTGGCGTCATCGCATTCGGCGAACGCACGGGGGGTTCCGTCGGGTTCGGCCAGCAACTTCGTGAGGAAGCTCTTGCGCGACGCACCGACCAGCACCGGATACCCGGTCGAGGTCAGCTCGCCGAGCCGGGCCAGCAGCGCCCAGTTGTGGCCCGCCTTCGGGCTCTTGGCGAAGCCCAGGCCGGGGTCGAGCACGATCATCGACGGGTCGACGCCCTCCCGCAGGACCGCATCGACCCTCTGCAGAAGCTCCTCGCGCACTTCGCGGACGACATCCGCGTAAACGGCACGGGTCTGCATGTCGTGGCTGTGGCCGCGCCAATGCATGACCACGTAGGGAACGCCGGCCGCGGCGACCACCCGCGGCATGTCCGGGTCGGCCAGGCCGCCACTGACGTCGTTCACCAGCCGTGCGCCCACGGCGACGGCGGCCTCCGCGACCTCCGCGCGCATGGTGTCCACACTGACCGGGATGTTCTCGGCGCTGAGCGCCTCTATGACGGGCACCACCCGGCGGAGTTCCTCGTCCTCCGACACACGCTGCGCACCGGGCCGTGTCGACTCGCCGCCCACGTCCACGATGTCGGCGCCCTCCGCGGCGAGGTCCAGCCCATGGCGGATGGCCTTTTCGGGGTCGAACCAGGCTCCGCCGTCCGAGAAGGAGTCCGGAGTCACGTTGACCACGCCCATGACGAGGCAGCGCCCTGGCGCGGGCAGCCCCGGAACTACGGCATTGGTCATGTCACCCAACCCTATGCCTTGACGCCGTCCTCTCGACGCGGCGCCTCGACCGCTCCGGCCCGGCCGCGCCGCCCTCGCCACCCCCCCCGCCGAGGACCTCCCCAACCAGCAGAACGGGCCTCAGCGCGACGCTGAGGCCCGTTCGGACGGCCGGGGCTCCACGGGAGCGGGCGGACGGTCAGTAGCGGCCCAGGATGAGGCTCATCGCCTCGGAGCGGGTCTCGGCGTGATCGCGGAAGTCGCCGCGAACCGCCGACGTCACCGTCTTCGCGCCCGGCTTCCGCACACCCCGCATCGTCATGCACAGGTGCTCGGCCTCGATCACCACGATCGCACCGCGCGGCTCGAGCACGCTCATCAGCGCGTCCGCGACCTGGCTCGTCAGCCGCTCCTGCACCTGCGGGCGGCGGGCGTACACGTCCACCAGCCTGGCCAGCTTCGACAGGCCGGTGATCTGGCCCTTCTTGTTGGGCGTGTACCCCACGTGCGCCACCCCGTGGAAGGGCACCAGGTGGTGCTCGCACACGGAGTAGACCTCGATGTCCTTCACCAGGACCATCTCTTCATGGTCGGCGTCGAACACCGTGGTGAGCGCGTCCTCAGGGGTCTGCCTGAGGCCGGCGAACTGTTCGGCGTACGCGCGCGCCACCCTGGCCGGGGTGTCGCGGAGTCCGTCACGGTCGGGGTCCTCCCCGATGCCGATCAGGATCTCGCGCACGGCCCTCTCTATACGCGCGTGGTCGAAATGCCCGCCGTGCAGGGTCTCGCCCGGCGGGTCACTCTCGATCGGCGCCTCGTCGTACGGAATCGCCAAAGCGGTCAGCTCTCACCCTGGGCCGGGTCGACCGCCTCGGAGGTGACCCCGCCCTGGCCGTTGTTCTTGGTCAGGTCGGTGACGTCCTGCGGGCCGAGCAGAGCCAGCTCCTTGGGCGACAGCACCGGCGGACGGTCGGACGGGAGGCGCTTGCCGTAGCCGGTGTAGGAGTTCTGGTGCGGCCGCTTCTGGATCGGCGCGAAGATCTCCAGCACCATGTCCTTCGACAGGGTCTCCTTCTCCATCAGGTTGACCACGAGCTCGTCCAGGACGTCCCGGTACTCGACAAGGATCTCCCACGCGGTGTCGTGGGCGGCCTCGATGTACCGGCGAACCTCGTCGTCGATCGCGGACGCTATGTCCTCGGAGTAGTCACGCTCGTGCCCCATGTCGCGGCCCAGGAAGACCTCGCCCTGACCGGAGCCGAACTTGCGTGCGCCCAGACGCTCGCTCATGCCGTACTCCGTCACCATGTTGCGGGCGATGGAGCTGGCCTTCTCGATGTCGTTGGCCGCACCCGTGGTCGGCTCGTGGAACACGAGTTCCTCGGCGGTGCGCCCGCCCAGCAGCATGGCGAGCTGGTCGTTCATCTCCGAGCGCGTGGTGAGGAACTTGTCCTCCATCGGAAGGGTCATGGTGTAACCCAGGGCCCTGCCGCGCGGAAGGATCGTCACCTTGTGCACGGGGTCGGAGTTCGGCAGCGCGTGCGCCACCAGAGCGTGCCCGCCCTCGTGGTAGGCGATGATCTTCTTTTCCTTCTCCGACATCACGCGGGTCTTGCGCTCCGGCCCGGCCATGACGCGGTCGATGGACTCCTCGAGGGTGTCCATGTCGATCAGCTTGCGGTCGAAGCGGGCCGTGAGCAGCGCGGCCTCGTTGATCACGTTGGCCAGGTCGGCGCCGGTGAAGCCCGGCGTGCGGCGCGCGATGATGTCGAGGTCGACGTCCTGCGCGAACGGCTTGCCGCGACCGTGCACCCGCAGGATGCCCTTGCGGCCCTCCAGGTCGGGGCGGTCCACCGTGACCTGCCGGTCGAACCGGCCGGGACGCAGCAGCGCCGGGTCCAGGATGTCGGGGCGGTTCGTCGCCGCGATCAGGATCACGCCGCCCTTGACGTCGAAGCCGTCCATCTCGACCAGCAGCTGGTTGAGGGTCTGCTCCCGCTCGTCGTGGCCGCCGCCGAGGCCCGCGCCGCGGTGCCGGCCGACGGCGTCGATCTCGTCGATGAAGATGATCGAGGGGGCGTTGGTCTTGGCCTGCTCGAACAGGTCGCGGACGCGGGAGGCGCCCACACCGACGAACATCTCCACGAAGTCCGAACCGGAGATCGAGTAGAACGGCACACCGGCCTCACCGGCCACGGCGCGCGCCAGCAGCGTCTTGCCGGTGCCGGGCGGGCCGTACAGGAGCACGCCCTTCGGGATCTTGGCGCCGATGGACTGGAACTTCGCCGGGTTCTGCAGGAAGTCCTTGATCTCTTCCAGTTCCTCCAGGGCCTCGTCGGCCCCGGCCACGTCGGCGAAGGTGGTCTTCGGGGTGTCCTTGGTGATGAGCTTCGCCTTGGACTTGCCGAAGTTCATGACCCGCGAGCCGCCGCCCTGCATCTGGTTCATGATGAACAGGAAGATCAGCACGATGACCACGATGGGCAGCAGGCTGAACAGCAGGTTCAGGAAGAAGCTCTGCTTGGGGACATCAACGTTGTAGCCGCCGGACAGTTTGCCCGCGTCGGCCTGCTTCTGCAGCTGCTGCTGCAACTGGAGCCCCTGGCCGTCGACCCAGGACGCCTGTTGCCGCTTGTCGTTCTGAAGGGTGACCTCGATCCGCTGGTCCTTGTCAACGATCTTGGCCGACTCCACCTGGCCAGCGTTGATCTCCTTGACCACCTGAGAGGTGTCGACCTTCTCGAACGAACGGCCCGGATTGACGCCCCACATGACGAGGGCGACCAAGATGCCGAACAGCAGGATCCACAGCAGCGGCCCGCGAAAGTAGCGCTTCACGTCCATTTATCCGGTTACCCCTAGGGGGCCCGTCCCTCCTGACCAACGTCTGTGTACGATCCCCGCCCGTCCCGGGGGGACGAACGCCACTGCGATCAACAATGCGTCCAACGAAAGGACCGTCGCCCTGGGCTTCGGACCCACCGTGGCGGCTTCCCTCATATGACCCCCCGAACCAGAGGTCCGGGACACCGACGGTACACCGCAGGCGCAGGAGACGCAGCCGACGCCGTTCTCCCGCATCCCTTCCATATACCCGTCAACGATCCTTGCAACGATTCGTCACGGTCACTTGTTCCCCGGACTCTCCCCGGGCCTGGTGCGCACGCCTGTGACCAGTACGACCGCATCCGGGGATCGGCGCACGTCCGGGGCCGTCCGCGCCGGGCGGGACGGTCAGGCGCCGTCACCGCCGTACACGTGCGGGGCGAGCGTTCCGACGAAGGGCAGGTTCCGGTACTTCTCCGCATAGTCGAGCCCGTACCCGATCACGAACTCATTAGGGATGTCGAACCCGATGTACTTCACGTCGAGGTCGGTCTTCACCGCCTCCGGCTTCCGCAGCAGGGCGCAGATCTCCAGTGACGCGGGACCGCGCGAGCGCAGGTTGCTCACCAGCCACGACAGGGTCAGGCCGGAGTCGACGATGTCCTCCACGATCAGGACGTGCCGGTCGATGATGTCGGTGTCGAGGTCCTTGAGGATGCGCACGACGCCCGACGACTTCGTGCCCGAGCCGTAGGACGACACCGCCATCCAGTCCATCGACGCGGGCGTGTGCAGCGCCCGCGCCAGATCCGCCATGACCATGACGGCGCCCTTGAGGACCCCGACGAGCAGCAGGTCCTTGCCCGCGTAGTCGGCGTCGATCTGCCCGGCGAGCTCCCGCACCTTGGCCTGCAGGTCGCTCTCGGGGATCAATACCTTCGCCAGGTCGGTGCCCAGGTCCTTCTCGTCCACAACCCCACCCTTTTGCTCAACCTCGCCCGTCCGGGTGGGACGGACGCAGGACGGACACCGCCGCACGCGCCCTGTACGCGATGCGCACGACGGACGCGCCGTGTGGCCGTTCGCACACGCCGCGAGATCACGCCGGGCCGAACAGCAGCCTCCCAGACCTCCGGACGGCGCGAAACCCTCCGGGCAGATCTACGTGCCGCTGGCCGTGCCAGGCCGTGACCAGCCGGTCCACCGCATCGACATGAACCGCCGCGAGCGTACCCGGTGGGCTGCCGGCCTTTATCGCGGCCATCCGCAAAACCCTCGTACGGACGGCCCTGGGCAGTTCCGCGAGCCCTTCCAGCCGGACGGCCGCGCCGCAGCCGTCCTCCAAGGTCTCCAGGTCGGCATAGGCGCGAGCGGCCAGGTCGTCCAAGGCATCGGCGTCGTCGCGAAGCATCCCGGCCGTCCGCGCCAGGGCCTCGGCCACTCCTGGCCCCAGTGCCTTCTCCAGGGCGGGGAGTGCCTGGTGCCGTACGCGCACGCGCGCGTAGGCGGGATCGACATTGTGGGGGTCGTCCCAGGGCTCCAGCCCCATCGCCTTGCAGGCCCTGCGCGTGGTGGCGCGATCGACCCCCAGCAAGGGCCTCAGATAGCGGACGCCCTGCCGGCGGAAGGCGAGGGGCATGCCGGAGAGCGATCGGGCACCGGACCCACGCGCAAGCCCCAGAAGCACGGTTTCGGCTTGGTCGTCCTGAGTGTGGCCGAGGAGGACGGCCGCGGCTCCCAGTCGCTCAGCGGCCTCGTCAAGCGCCTTGTAGCGGGCATCACGCGCGGCGCCCTCGGGGCCTCCCGGCCCGTCGACGGTGACCGCGACAGATCCGGCCGGGTCGAGCCCAAGGCCCGCCATGGTTCGGACTACGGTCTCGGCACGCTCGTCCGAGCCGTCCTGCAGTCCGTGGTCGATCGTGACCCCGCCCGCGGGGCGTCCGTCCCTGGGCGCCTCGAAGGCGAGCGCGGCGGCGAGCGCGAGGGAGTCGGCGCCCCCGCTGCACGCGGCCAGCACCATCCCGCCCCGCGGCAGATCGGCGACCACCCGCCGCACCGCGAGACGTACCACCGCCACTGCCGGATCAGGCCCCATGGTGAAACGTCTACCACCACACGGGGCCGTGCAGGAGCGCGGCCAGGCTCAGGCTTCGTTGGCCTTGGGCGGGGTGTCGATGGCCCTGGGACCGACCACGCGGGACATCCAGGCCGTGGGCTCCTTGATCTCGTCGTGCGTGGGGAGCGTCTCCGGGGACTGCCAGACCTGGTTGAAACCGCTCATGCCCACTTCGGCGACGACCCGGCGGACGAACCGCGACCCCTCCGCGTACTGCTTCATCTTGAGGTCGATGCCGAGCAGGCGCCGGATCGTCTTGTCGAGCTTGGTGCCGCCCTCACGGCGCCCCTGGAAGCGCGACCGGATCTGCTGGACGGACGGCACGACCTCCGGCCCCACCGCGTCCATCACGTAGTCGCCGTGCCCCTCCACCAAGGTCATCACGGCGGTCAGCCGGTCCAGGATCTCGCGCTGCTCCGGGCTCTGGATCGCGTCGATGAGGTTGGCGTCACCGCCGCGGACTGCGTCTGCCACGGCTTCGGCCGCATCCCGGATGCGGTCCAGCATCGCGCCCGGATCGAGGTCCGAGGCGAGCAGGAACTTCGTCATCTGGTCCTGGACGTACTCCCGCAGCCAGGGAACACCGGTGAACTGCGCGCGGTGGGTCTCCTCGTGGAGGCACACCCACAGGCGGAAGTCGCGCGGCTCCACACCCAGTTCTTGTTCCACATGGACGATGTTGGGTGCGACCAGCGTCAGTCGCCCTGTCGCGGCACGACCGGTCGGGTCCGGCGGCAGGAACAACTCGTACTGCCCCAGAACACGGCTGGCCATGTAGGCGAGGATGGCGCCCACCTGCATGCCCGTCACGCGGGAGCCGACCGCCTGCACGACGACGTTGCCCGCACCACCGAGGGGCCCCGGGGCCCGCCGCTCGGACAACTGCTCGATGAGCGGCTCCAGCACCACCCGGAAGCCGTCCACGTTCGCACGGATCCAGCCGGGCCTGTCCACGACCGTCGCCGGGTCGGGATCGAGCTCGGACGCCATGCCGGTGAAGTCGCGCACGTGCCCGTGGGCGACCTTCGACAACTCGCGCAGCTCCTTCACGACCTCACGGGCCTCGTCATAGCTGACCTGCGGTCCCGGCCTCACGAGCCGGGTTCCGGCCTGTACGGCCACGTTCCAGTCGATCATTGAGGCGCTCATGTGCTCCACCGTACGTTTCGGAGACGGCGCCGAGGCGCCCCTGCTCGATCGTTCAACGAACAACCGTTCTGGTTATCTCCCGTACGACCGCGCCCACACGCGACCGGCCCCGGTCAGCCGCAGCCGCAGGCGGCGACCGTCGCGGCGAGCTGGTCGAGCTTGCCCGGGTCGACCGGCCCCTTCCCGTCCCCCGCCATGAAGGCGAACGCGAGCAGCCGTCCGTCGGCGTCGTAGGCGAGCCCCGCCAGCGTGCTGACACCCGCCAGCGTGCCGGTCTTGGCGCGGACCATTCCCGCCCCCGCCCGGCTGGAGGCGACGGTGTAGCGCGGCGGGCTCAGCGTCCCCGAGAACCCCGCGATGGGCAGCCCGGTGATGACCGGCCGCAGGTCCGGATGGTCGTCCCCCGCGGCGAGCGAGACGATGCGGGCGAGCGCGATCGGCGAGATCCGGTTGCGCGGCGACAGCCCGCTCCCGTCGTTGACCGATACCCCGTCCGCGACACCGAGGGTGGCGAGAACCTGCTGCACGGCCTGCGCCGAGTCCGCGAACGTCGCCGGACGTCCCTGCTTGATGGCGACCTGGCGGGCCACCGCCTCGGCGACGTCGTTGTCGCTCTCGGTCAGCAAATGCTCCACCAGAGCGGACAACTGCGGTGACTGGACGGCGCCGAGCCGTTCCGCGCCTTGAGCCGCCACCGTCTTCCGTCCCGCCTTGGCCTTGACCCCCTGCTGGGACAGCAAACGCGCGAACTGTCGCGCCGCAGCGGCGGGTGGGTCGGCCACCCGTGTCTTCTTGGTCGGATCCAACGGGGAGACGCGCCCCTCGTCGACGGTCAGGGCCGACACAGGGGCGACCTCGCCGTCCGGCAGATAGTTGGGCTTCCAGCCCGCCGCCGTACGCGGACCCTGGTACGCGGACACGTCGTAGTCCACCCGCACCTGGCGCACCCCTGACGCCTTGAGCGCGGTGGCCGTCTGACGGGCGAGATCCAGCAGCGACGCATAGGGCGGATGGCCCGCCCCCGGACGTGGCGGAAGGGCCGTCAAGGTAGGATCCCCGCCTCCGACCAGTACGATGCCGCCGCCGGCGCCGCGCACGACCTGCGTGGTGATCCGGTGCGCGGGTCCGGCCGAGGCCAGCGCCGCCACCGACGTCGCCAGTTTCGTCGTCGAGGCGGGGGTGGCGGGCCGGTCGGCGCGCAACTCGTACAGGGGCCGCCGCGTCTCCGCGTCGACCACCACCGCGTTGATCTTCGCCTGCGGGCCGCCGATCAGCGCCGACAGCCGTCCCGCCAGGACGGACGGGTTCGGCGGGCGGGCCGTCCCGGGATCGGCGGCGGGCATGACCACCGACGACGCCGGGACGCTCACGAGGTCGCGGACGGCCACGCTCGGCGGCTGCGGGGAAAGATGCCGGTCGGGTGTGAGTTTCGCCACTGCCAGCCCGGCGGTGACGGTGAAAACGTTGAGGAGGGACAGCGACAGAATGACGAGGGTCCGGCCCCGTCCAGGCACGTGACCGCCCCTCTCCCACTCAGCACTCGCCAACGTGCGACATCCTTATACGAGGGAACACTCGCCCCGTGGGGCCGGCCTCACCCACCGGGGCTCCCGAGAGACTATTCACTGCGCGCGCGCAGGGAGCGGAGGACATCTTGGATTTCGACGTCACCATTGAGATCCCGAAGGGCCAGCGGAACAAGTACGAGGTGGACCACGAGACGGGGCGCATCCGGCTCGACCGCATGCTGTTCACCTCGACGCAGTACCCGGCCGACTACGGGTTCATCGAGGACACCCTAGGGGAGGACGGCGACCCGCTGGACGCACTCGTCCTGCTCCAGGAGCCGACCTTCCCCGGTTGCCTGATCCGCTGCCGTGCGGTGGGCATGTTCCGGATGACCGACGAAGCCGGTGGTGACGACAAGGTCCTGTGCGTCCCCGCCACCGACCCCCGCATGGAGCACCTCCGCGACATCCACCACGTCGCCGAGTTCGACCGGCTGGAGATCCAGCACTTCTTCGAGGTCTACAAGGACCTGGAGCCCGGCAAGTCCGTCGAGGGCGCCAGCTGGGTGGGGCGTGTCGAAGCCGAGCTGGAGATCGAGCGTTCGCGCAAGCGCGCCGCGGACCAGGGCGGTCACTGAGCGCCGTCCGGTCCTGCCGACCGGCCGGGCCATGCCGGGGCCACGCCGGGTGAGGGCCGGGCCGGGGCAGGGAGTCGCGGACGGCGCTGATCCGCTCCCCGCCGCCCCGCGACACGACTCGCGAGGAACCCTTCCGTGCGGAACGCCGCGCGGAAGGGTTCTCGCCGTCCAGAAGGCCGTACGTCACCCGGCGGGACGGGTGGCACCGATCAGGTCACTCCGGTGGATGCTCGATATGCGCACGCTGGCGCCCGTGTAGGGAGCCTCCACCATCCGGCCGTCGCCGATGTAGACGCCGACGTGATGGATGGTGCCGGGGTCGGTCGGGTCCACGGCGAAGAAGACCAGGTCGCCTGGCCGCAGTGCTCCGAGGGGAACGTGCGGGCCGGACGTCCACTGCGTACCGGTCCAGTGGTCGAGTCGTACACCGGCCTTGTTCCACGCGTACATGGCCAGGCCCGAGCAGTCGAAGCCGACTGTGCCCGCGCCTTGCGCGACCCCATGGCTGGGTCCGAACGTGTTGCCTCCACCCCACGAGTACGGTGTGCCGAGCCACTTGAGCGCCGCCCGGGCCACCAGCGCACCGCGAGCGGCGGACGACGTCAGCCCGGGGACGGCGGAACCGGCACCGGCGAAAGAGGCACGGACCTTGCGCGCTTCGGCCTTCTCTCTGGCCTTCTCCCGCGCGCGCTTGACCCGGACTGCGCGGGCCTGGGCCCTGCCAAGCCGGTGCTCCAGGCGCCGCTTCTCAGCTTCGATGCGCTGGACGGACTCCTGCTGCTCGGCCACCGCGTCCTGTGCGACTCTCTTGGCCTCGTCGGCGCGCCGGGTCGCCGCCTCCTGGTCGCCCAGCGCGGTCTCCGCCTGGCGACGGAACACGTCCGCGACGTTCTTGGACGCCTCGACACGTCGGACCATGGCGGTGCGCCGTTTGGCGAGCATCTCCACCAGGCCGGCACGGTCCATGAATCCCTGCGGACCGCCGTCACCGGCGAGCGCCGAGGAGATCTGGTCGTAGCCGGTGTTGTCGCGGTAGACCTGAGCGGCGAACGACGCCAGTTCGGCCCGGGTCTGCTCCACGCGCCGGTCGGCCTCCACAAGGCGCCCTTGAGTGACCCTGTACTCCTGTTGCGAGCGTTGCAGTTTCACCTGTTCGCCGTTGTAGCGCTCTATGGCGGCCTCCGCGGCGATGGCGAGCCTGTCGAGTTCGCCGTCCGCCTGGGCGAGCTTGGCCTTCGTCCGGCCGACCTCGGCCGCCCGCTGCCTGACCTGGCGTTCGCTCCGTTCAACGTCCTGCGCGCTGGGGCCGGGATCAGCGGAGGGACGCGCGGACGCGGCCGGCACCAGCAGGGTCATTCCGATCGCGATGCCGGAGGCGAAGGCCGCCGACCGCAGCGCCGCACTCCGGGCCGGGGACGGTGTCGCGCGGCGGCGGGTGTCTGCTGCGCCAGATGCCATGAGCACGTCCTCCCCCGGGGATGTACTGCTTAGCGCAAACGATCACCTACGAAGAGTAGTTGTCTCTGGCAACGGCCGGTACTTCCGCCGCTCTCCAGCGTGGGTTCGCGTCATCCGGGGCGTGTTCGCGTCACCCGGTGGACGCGGGGCTCACGCTTGGTGAGGTGCTTCCGGACGACCGCTCCGCCGGGGTCGGCGTCGGCTCCGGAGTGCTGCTGGACGGCGGCGTTGTCGGCGAGGGAGTCGATGGCGGTCGCGGGGACGGTTGTGGGCTCTCTGGCCGTCGAGTGCCGGACGGTGTGGGATGCGGGCTCTCCGGTCGCTGCGTCTCCGGCGGCGTGGACGGAGTTTCCGGTGCGGAGCCCGTCGGTGTAGGCGACGGGCTGTTGCCGGGTGGCGCGTCCTGCCGCCAGGTGACGCGCACGTGCACGGCACCGGGCCGGAAGATGATGGTGCCGTTCCCCTGCTCGTCCGGCCGTCGGGAAACGTGCACGCGCACGGTCATGGTCTGTCCGGCTCGAAGCTCCCCGGAAGAGGGTTCGACCCGTATGGGGCCTTGAGTCGCCGCCCGCCAAGCCACCGGCCCGTGTTCTGCGCGCACTTCGATGGAGCCGTCCGACTCCCCCGCCAAGTCGAGGAAGAGCGGTGAGACCGCCAGGACGCCCTTGGCGCCATTCGGTTCGCCCTCGGATACGGGGACCGGGAGTGGTGCGGGCAGGGCGGTCGCCGGTGCCGAGGACGCGCGCGCGCCCAGCGGCAACGTGGCCGACACCGGAGCGGCGTCAAGAGTGCCCGGCCCTTCATGAGGCGCCGTCGGCGGCCGTCTGGTCCCCGGCGCCTGTGAGAAGCCCGGGATCCCGGTCGGACGCGGGTCGGCCGCCGTTCCCGCGGGCTTCCGTGCCGTGCCCAGGACGCCGTACATGGAGGCGACCCCGCCACCCGACAGGAGGGCCACCACCGCCAGCACCATGGCTGCCCGGACGACCTGCGCGCGCATGCCGGCCTCATGTTCTTCGAAAGGGGCGTTGCGGGGACGTCGCAGCCATGAGCGTCCGCTGCCGGAACGGATCACTCGTCCTGACCGAACGGCCTGGGTCGGGAAACCATCAGGCGTGAACTCCGTGACCCGGGTGGCCACGAAGAGCCTGTAGCCGACCAGTTCGGGGTCGAGGAAGCAGCTCATCACCCGCAGGCGCAGTTCTGCCGCAGGGCGCGGGTCCGGCAGGAGCCCGTAGACCTTCTTCGCCGACACGGTCCGGGGACGGAACGCTCCGCAGATGGAACACTCCTCCGCGTGTTCCATCAGCCGTCTGCTCAGGTGGTGATCGAGTTCGCCACGTCGCTCCCGCAGCAGCATGGCGCGCTCGGTACAGCCGTAAGGACCCTGCTGGGCGAGGATCTCCCCCGTCAACGCCTCTTCCAGTTCGGCGTGCGCGTCGTCCAACGCCTGCTGGACGTCCTTCAGCGACAGGCCGAGCACGGCGGCCAGATCCGGGACTGACAACCGTCGCCTGATCCTCAACTCCAGGATCTCCCTGGAGGCCGGACGCAGCGCCAGTACCGCGTGCCACGCCGTGACGCGCTGGTCGACGTCCTCCTGGTCATGGGTGGCGACCGGCACGTCCGGCGCCTTGAGCCTGGGGGGCAGGCGCCGTTCGCACTCCTGCCTGGCGATGGCACAGAGCCACGGCCCGAACCGGCCGGGGTCGCGCAGCCTGCCGATGTGCGCCTCGGCCACGATGAACGTGTCGCGCAAGGCGACCTGTGCGGCGTCACGGCACCGCAACCGGAACCAGCAGTACGCGTAGAGCCGACGGGCATGGGCGTCGTACACCGCGGCCGTGGCGCCCGGATCGCGCTCGCGCAGCGCCTCGACCAGGAGATGGTCGTTCATACCAGAAAAGGTAAAGGCTTCCGGCGGTCTTTACTGGCCAATTCAGAAGATCCAACTCCGGCACCGAACATCATTCTTGCGCTATCTGCATAACTCTCATGAAGAGTCGCAATTATACGCTATGCGTGGTTTGACCGACATACTGCAAGTATCGCACGCTTGCCGTGACCAGCGGATCATGACCGTGAGCGATCGACATACAGCCCATGGTGAACGGGGTGAATTCGACCGTCTGCTTACGACGACATGTCACCGAAGCGCGCCGGTGCGAGATAGCCGACGCCGCTGGTGCGCACCACAAGGCCCCTTTTCCTCGGCCCCGAGCCGCACCTGAGGCAACAGCGTGCGGCAGGCCAGCGGTGACGATATGAGGTCTTCCGAAGTTGATCTTCGTACGAGCTTGACACTGTCACGATGACAGTGTCATCATTGAGCCATGGACGGTACCTGGACGATCGGCGAGTTGGCGCAACACGCCGCCGCCGCCCTCGCGGCGGACGGTGCCGTGCAGGCCAGCGGCCGGGTGCGCGACCTCCCGAACACCCGGCTGATCCGCTGGTACACCACGATCGGCCTGCTCGACCCGCCGCTCGGCCGCCGCGGCCGCACCGCGCTCTATGGCCCCCGCCACCTCCTCCAGCTCGTCGCCGTGAAACGCCGCCAGGCCGAGGGCAGGTCGATCGCGGAGATCCAACTCGAACTCGCCGCCGCCACCACCGAGACCCTCACCCACATAGCCGCCCTCCCACCCGGGCTGGACGGAACCACCCCGCACGCCGGCTCACCACCCGGCACGGGCCACACGATCCAAGACACGAACACCTTCCGGGCCCCGCCAAGCACCGCCGACGCGAACCCCGTCGAGGCTTCGGCGACGTCCCCGGCCCAAGGAGGATCCGCGGCCGACGGACGCGCCCTTCTCGACGTGAACGCCGCCGAGGACCCGGCAGGCGCTCCAGTGCCGGCCCGGAGAACGGACACCGCCCCAGGCCACGGCGCTGAGGGCGCGAACGCCGCCGAGACGGGCGGCTCTCCGGCTCGGGAGGGGTCCGAAGCCGGGCCCGGCGGGCCGGGCGCGGACATGGAGACCGCCGACTCCGTGGACGCGCCGGCCGGGCCGGAGAACGAAGGGGCCGGTGAGCGGGGAGCCTTCTGGAGGGCCCGGCCCGATGTGTCGTACAGCCCGGCGACCGTCGCCGCCGACTACGGCAGGCCGATCCCCGTGGTCGTGCAAGGGGTCCGCCTGGCACCCGGCCTCACCTTGCTCCTGGACGGTCCCGCCCTGAGCGACGACGACCTCGCCGCGATCGACGCCGCCGCACGGCCGCTGCTCGACGAGTTGCACCGGCGCGGCCTCGTCACCACCGTCGAAAGCCCCGCACGTCCGCCCGCACGTCCGCCCGCAGATCACTTCCGGAGGTCACCGTGACCGTGCGCATCCTGCCGCTACCCGAGACCGAACTGCCGGCATCCGACGGCGGGCTCGGGGCGCTCAGCACCGGCAAGGGCAACCTGCCCCTCGAATCCGTCGACGTGCACGCGTCGATCACCGGCCTCGCCGCCGGTATCAAGGTCGTCCAAGGCTTCCGCAACCCGTTCGACACCCCGCTCGAAGCGACCTACATCTTTCCCCTGCCCGACCGTGCCGCCGTGACCGCGATGCGCATGGAGGCCGCGGACCGGGTGATCGAAGGGACGCTGAAGGAGCGCGCCGAGGCCCGGCAGGACTACGACACCGCGATCACCTCGGGCCAACGCGCCGCGATCACCGAGGAAGACCGGCCGGACGTGTTCAGCATGCGGGTCGGCAACATCCTGCCGGGCGAGCAGGTGACCATCACGCTGACGCTCGCCCAGCCGCTGCCGCACGAGTCGGACTCCGGCGCGACGTTCCGCTTCCCGCTCGTGGTGGCCCCCCGCTACATCCCGGGCACGCCCTTGGACGGCGGACGCGCAGGGCCCGGGGTCGCGGACGACACCGACGCCGTGCCGGACGCGTCCCGTATCAGCCCGCCAGTCCTCCTGCCCGGCTTCCCCAACCCGGTGCGCCTGGCGGTCACCGCCGACATCGATCCGGCCGGCCTGCCCCTGACCGAGATCCGGTCCGCGCTGCACGTGGTGAGCCAGGAGGGTGACGGCGGGCGCACAACCGTGCGGCTGCAACCGGGCGAGCGGCTCGACCGCGACTTCATCCTGCGCCTCGGTTTCGCCCCGCACGAGGCCGCGGCCCTCACCCTGGTCCCCGACGAGATCGCGACGAGGTACCCGCCCAAGGGCGATCACGCGACGATCGCCATCGTTCCAGGGTGGCGCCAGGAGGGAACGTTCAGCCTGACCGTGCTGCCCTCCGGCGACGCCCGGCCGAGCCCGCGCGACGTGGTGCTCGTACTCGACCGCTCCGGCAGCATGCACGGCTGGAAGATGGTCGCCGCCCGCCGTGCCGCCGCCCGCATCGTCGACACCTTCCGCGGCGAGGACCGGTTCGCCGTCCTGTCCTTCGACAACGTGGTCGAACGCCCCCGCGACCTCGGCACCGGCCTCGCCGCCGGCACCGACCGCAACCGGTTCCGCGCCGTCGAGCACCTGGCGGCACTGGAAGCGCGAGGCGGCACCGGAATGCTCGCCCCACTCGACGAAGGCTGCCGCCTGCTCGCCGACTCCGCGAGGGACCGGGTGCTGGTCCTCATCACCGACGGGCAGGTCGGCAACGAGGATCAACTGCTCGTCCACCTGGAGCCCCGGCTCCAGGGCATCCGCGTCCACACCGTGGGCATCGACCAGGCCGTCAACGCCGGCTTCCTGAACCGGCTCGCCTCCCTCGGCGGAGGGCGCTGCGAACTCGTCGAATCCGAGGACCGCCTCGACGAGGCCATGGAGCACATCCACCACCGGATCGCCGCCCCGCTCGCGACCGGCCTCACCCTGCACGCCGACGGCCTGGACATCGAACCGGACACCGTGGCCCCGTCCCGCCTGGGTGCGCTGTTCCCCGGCGTGCCCCTGGTGATCACCGGCCGGTTCCGCGGCCCACTCTCCGGTTCGTCCGACGTCGGCGGCACGCCCTCCGGATCGCTCTCCGTGCGGGGCACCGCATCCGACGGGACGCCATGGGAGCAGCACGCCGCCGGCGTCGTGTCCACCGACCGCGCCACCACGTCCATTTGGGCACGCGCCCACCTGCGCGACCTCGAAGACCGCCACACGACCGGCAGTTCAGGCAACCTGGAACACCGCATCGTCCGAACGTCACTCCGCTTCGGCGTCCTGTGCCGCTTCACCGCGTTCGTGGCCGTGGACAGCCGGGTGGTGACCGAGGGCGGAACCCCGCACCAGGTCGTCCAGCCCGTGGAGTCCCCCCGGGGCTGGGCACCGCCCACGGCACCCCAGAGAACCGCGCACGCCACGTTCTCCGCGGCACCGGCGGCGTTCGCACCCCCACCGGCCCCCGGAGGCGCCCCCGATCCATCGCTCTACGGCGACGCGCCCGCCGCAGCGGCAGGCTCCGGCCGCCCCCACGTCAGGCGGGCCCAGAAGCGACCGGTCCCACGCCCGGCACGCCCCGTCCCAGCCCTCACCGGCTTCCAGCAGGAACTGTCCAACGTCCTCGACCGCCTCCGCCAGGTCACCGACGACCAGCGCATCCACGTCCTGCTGAGCGAACTCCTCCCCGTCCTGGAGTCGATCGTCCAGCGGATGGAGGCCGAGTACCTGGACGCCACCCCCCTGGCCACTCTTCGCGACGACCTGCTTCGCATCCAACCCACCGCAGACCAGGCCAGCGTCAATGCCCAGTGGACTCGCGCCCTTCAGACTCTGGCCGACTTCACGGGCGAGGCCCCACCCCGTCGCCCTTTCTGGAAACGCGCCGAGTAGTTGCGCCCACCCAGCACCCCACCGAACCACCGCCGGGGGCGACCCCACCAAGGCCTCCCCCGGCACCCGACACACGTGCCCGGCAAGTGTTCACCAGTTGGAGGAAGGTCGTCAGGCGTGCTTGCCCCGGTAGTGGTGCAGCAGCGGGACCAGGTTCAGGGCCAGGCCGACGACGGCCACGGCGCCGACCAGGTTGACGCCCGGGTGGAACTCGGCGAAGCCGTCGCCGCCGGCGGCCGTCCCGCCCGCGACGAGCGCGGTGACCACGGCGAGGACCAGGGCGGCGCCCACCTGCCCCGAGGTCTGGACGAGACCGGAGGCGAGGCCCTGCTCGGAGTCGTCGATCCCGTCCGTTGCCTGAGCCATGATGGAGCTGAAGCCGAACGCGAACCCGCCGCCCAGCAGCAGCATCGTCGGCAGGATCGTGACGGCGTAGTGCGGGGCGTTCCCGGCCGTGGCCAGGAACCAGCCGTAGCCGAGGCTGAGGGACGTCATGGAACTGATGATCAGCCGCGGTGTCCCGTACCGGTCGATCAGGCGCCCGACGAACGGGGAGCCGAGGGCGACGAGAAGCCCGGCGGGCAGCAGCGCCATGGCCATCTTCAGCGGCGACCAGCGCAGCACGTCCTGCAGGTAGAGCGTCATCATGAACTGGAAGCTGAGGTACGACCCGAACAGCGCGACGATGCTCAGGTTGGCGCGGACGATGGAACCGATCCGCAGGATGCCGAGCCGGATCAGCGGGTGCCGCACCTTCTTCTCGGTCACGATGAAGCCGACCAGCAGCGCGGCCGCGAGCACAATGGACCCGAGGGTGACGGGGTCGAGCCAGCCGCGCTCCGGGGCCGAGACCACGGTGTAGACGGCGAGCAGCATGCCGCCGGTGAGCGTCACGGCGCCGACGAGGTCATGGCCGCCGTCGTCCGCCGGCCTGTCCCTGGGGATCAGCGCGGCACCCGCGATGAGGGCGATGACAGCGAGCGGAACGGGCGTCAGGAACGTCCAGCGCCATCCGAAGCTGGTCAGCAACCCGCCGAGGATCAGCCCGGACGAATAGCCGCTGGCACCGAAGACGGAGAACACCGACAGCGCCCGGTTCCGCGCGGGCCCCTCATGGAACGTGGTGGTCAGGATGGACAGGGCCGTGGGCGCCGTGAACGCGGCGGCGAGCCCCTTGACGAAACGGGTGACGATCAACAGGGTGCCGTCGTTCACCAGCCCGCCCACCAGGGACGCGACGGCGAACACGGCAAGTGCGGTGAGGAAGACGCGGCGGCGTCCGAGTAGGTCGGCGGTACGTCCACCGAGGAGGAGCAGCCCCCCGTAACCGAGGACGTACCCGTTCACGATCCACTGCAGCGACGTGGTGGAAAGGCCGAGCTCAGTGCCGATCGACGGCAGCGCGACGCCCACCATCGAGACATCGAGCCCGTCGAGGAACATCACGGCGCACAGGACCGCGAGGATTCCCCACAGCCGGGGAGTCCAGATCTGTTCGGCCGGTACACGCTCGGCGCCCGGCGGACGGACGGTGGAGACAGGTGAGATGTCGGTGATAGCCACGCCGGAGGACAGTACATGCACATGCATCAAATGTCTACGCACTAGTTGTGGTCGAACTTAATGCAGATGCACATGATGTGCACACATGCTAAAATCCGCGCCATGGAGGCGAAGACGGCTCTGGTCGACCGCTGGCGGGAGCTCGCGACCTGCTACAACACGGTCGCCTGCGCCCTGGAGCGCGCCCTGCAGGACGCCCACGGCCTGAGCATGAGCGAGTACGAGACCCTGGACCGCCTCGTCGATCTCCACTGTGAGAAGCGCCGCATGCAGGAGATCGCCGCGGCGATGTACCTCAGCCAGAGCGCCCTGTCCCGCACGGTCGCCCGCCTGGAGAAGCACGGCTACGTCGAGCGCGACCTCTGCAAGGACGACCGCCGCGGCGTCTTCGTCCAGATCACCGAGTCCGGCCGCCGCCGCCACGCCGAGGCCCGCGAGACCCACCTGAAGATCCTCGCCGAAAACCTGACCCCCTGACCCCCTGACCGCCCCCACGGGCATCACACAACAACCGACCAGCCAGAACCCGCCGCGCTCGCCTCACGCCAGTCCCCCAGAACACCCCCGGGCGCGCCCCAAGCCAGGTCGAAAGACGCGGCCCCCAGCCATCGCAGGACGGCCCACCTGCCGGAGACCGCCGCCTTCACCCACGCGGCGCGTCCCAGGGCACCCCTTGGACGCACCCCAGGCCAGGCCATAGCGCCGCCACATTCACAGGCCGGGCGGCGCACAGCCACCGCGCAACAGCCGACCCGCCGCAGTTCGCCGCGTTCACTCGTGTGCACCGGCTTGGGCATCCCGGGGACGCGTTCGCGGGGCGGTGGCGTGCTCTGCTCGGCGTCGCGGTGGTGTTTGGGGCAGGCGGGTGGGGCGGGGGTGTCTCGCAGACGTGACTGCGGGGGGACTGCGGTTCGTGAGGTGGGTGGGGCAATCTGGGCCCTAGGCGAAATGCGGTCCATGGGCAACGGTGCCGGGGACGGAGGCATTGTGGGATGTCGCGTGATGCTGCGCCGGATGCGGGCGGCGGACGAGGACGAATTTCTCCGGCTCGCCGAACAGAGTGCGGACTTACACGGGAACTGGGTCCGGACTCCGACCGACGTGCTGACGTTCCGCGAATACCTGGGCCGCTTCGCGGATCCGACCGTCGGCGAGGCACTGCTGATAAAGCGCGTGGACACGGGGGCCATCGCAGGTCATGCCACCCTCACCGGCATCATCCGCGGGCCCTACGACCGCGCCGTCCTGGGGTTCGCCGCCTTCGCACCGAGCGCCGGCCGGGGTTTCATGACGGAGGGTGTCGGTCTGACCGTGCTTTACGCGTTCGGTCCCCTCGGCCTGCACCGGGTCGAGGCGGACGTCCAGCCGGGGAACGAGCCGTCCCGCCGCCTCGTGCGCCGCCTCGGGTTCCGGCGGGAGGGGTTCTCCCCGGAGTTCATCAACATCGGCGGCGTCTGGCGCGACCACGAGCGCTGGGCGATCACCGCCGGCATGACGACCAGCCTCCCCCCATGCGACCCCAACATCCTCCCCTAGGGCCTCCGCCCGGGGTTCCCCCATTGAGGCCCGCCGCTGGCACCCGCGTAAGCAGGCTCGACCGAATGAACCGTTTCGCGAGATGGTGAACGGCATGACGAGTTGAAGAGAAGAGGCTGAGCGCTGGCGCTGAAGAAGACCTCTGCTCTGGGCTGGTGCATGACGGTCGACGGCCTCCCGCACTGTGCCGCCTGCGGCGTCCCGCTACGAGGGTACGTGTACCGGTCCAGGCCAGGCAGTGATCGCTGCATCGGCCTGGCCTGGTGCCCCGCCTGCCGGACGTACTCCGGAACGATGGTCCATGTACCCCGGAAAGAAGATCTCCCCGACGCGCTGGGCCCGCTGGACGGATTCGCCCGGGAGCGACCTGCTGAACAGCGAGACCGAGCTCATCGAGCGCATCGACCGACTGATCCGACGCGGCACATGGCCGCCGGTCTCGGGTCGTCGGCGTCGATGACGAGCCCGTGACCGTGCTTGCTGATCCGGTTACCCGTCGAAGCCTCGGAAGGTACCTGACTGATCCGCACTATCTGCGAAGTCGTCGAAGTCCAAGTTCGCGATGCTGAGGTTGAGCGATACCTCGCCGTACCAGCGCGGCGGTACCCGGAATGTCCGGCCGGGTCCCGTGTACAGGTCAACGGCGAGCAGCGGCCGTTCGTCGTCCCTCATAGTGGCTGCGTCGGCGAGAAAGAGGTACGTGAGTTTGTCGTCGTCACTCGCTGCGGCGTCCAGGTCGACGAGCCGCCGGATGCTGATGCCGGAGTACATCGGGTCGCTGACGTAGGTTGCGTACGCGTCCTCACCCTGACCCTCTATCGCAGTCTTGAGCTCGGCCCACGCCGGGTCACTGCTGAAGTCGGTCCGCAGAATCAGCGACGTCATGTCGTTGGGGCGAGGCAGGGGGGTCACCCTGTCGATCTTCCCAGCCATACCGGGCGGCGTCGAGACGCCGCGCGGTCAGGCACTGTGTCGGGCAGTCATGCAGAAAGCCCATCGCGAGTGATCGCGGTGGGCCTTCGAGCTGGGAGCCGCCTATCGGAATCGAACCGATGACCTATTCATTACGAATCTCACGAACGAGATCCACACTCGTCCAGCGATGGCCATCGACCTGCTCGACGGCCCTCTCGGATGCCGTTGGATTCCATCCTCGTCCGAACTCGTCCGGACCCGGTGTTAGCAGCCGCGTTAGCAAGATCACGCGGTGCCAGCTAGATGCGAACCACCGGCGCACCTAAGGTCCAACCGTCCACCTCGGCTACCGCGTGCGCTGACGTGTGCCCGCGCTCACACCGCTGTGCTCGGTATCGCCCGGCTGCACGACCTCGTGCTCGGGGTAACTCCCGTAATTGGCCGGGGCCCATCAGTCGATGCAGAATTCGTTGCCCTCGATGTCCAGCATTGGGATGCATGACTCGTTTTCCTCGTCGGCATAGAGCGTTTGCACGTGGGTCGCACCGAGCGCAACCAGCCGTGCGCACTCGGCTTCGAGCACCGCGAGGCGCTCGTCCCCCACAAGCCCGGTGCCGACCCGGACATCGAGATGCACCCGGTTCTTAACGATCTTGCCTTCGGGGACGCGCTGGAAGAACAGGCGCGGACCTACACCTGAGGGATCACTGCAGGCGAACCATGAATCCCGCTTCTCAGGGGGCTGGGTACGGTTGTAATCCTCCCAGGTGGCGAATTCCTCCGGTGGCGGCGGCGTGACGTACCCCAACACCTCGCACCAGAAGCGAGCGAGGCGCTCAGGTTCTGCGCAGTCAAAGGTGACTTGGAAGTTCTTGATCGTTGACATCGGTGCAGCGTACCGTGGGCAAGTTCGAACGGCGTGTGACCCCGATCCTGGTCCGGTGGCTGCTACGTCCTGGCCCCCGCCATGATCGGCTTCGGGCCGCTGCTGATGCGACGCAGGGGGTCGCCCTGTCGATCTTCCCAGCTGCATCGGGCGGCGTCGCGACGCCGCTTGGGCAGGCAGGTCGGGCGGTCATGCAGAAGGCCCATCGCGAGTGGACGCGATGGGCCTCTGAGCTGGGAGCCGCCTATCGGAATCGAACCGATGACCTATTCATTACGAGTGAATCGCTCTGCCGACTGAGCTAAGGCGGCGCGCCGTACGGGCACGGCGGGATGAAGTCTACCGGGTCCGCGGGGGTGGGTGCGCACGGGTTTCAGCCGCAGGTGGTTCCGTCCTTGGGCGGGTCGGTGGTGATCAGGTAGTTGTCCGTGGCCTTGGTGATGCAGGAGTTGCCCTGCAGGTAGGCGGTGTGGCCGTCGCCGTTGAAGGTGAGGAGGACGCCGCTGGAGAGTTCGCCGGCGAGGTTCTGGGCCCACTTGTAGGGCGTGGCGGGGTCGCGGATGGTTCCGATGACGACGATGGGGGGTGCGCCCTTGGCTGCCAGGGGCTTCGGCTGCTGGCTGGTCTGGAAGGGCCAGTAGACGCAGGAAAGTCCGCCCCAGACGACGAAGGGGCCGAAGCGGGGGGCGACCTTCTTCGCCTGGTCGACGTACTTCTCGTAGGCGGCGAGGTCGGCGGGGTTGGGTTTGTCGATGCAGTTGACGGCCATGTTGGCGTCGGTCTGGTTGCTGTAGGTGCCGTCGGGTTTGCGTTCGACCATCTCGTCCGCGAGGGCCAGGAGGATGGTGCCGTCGCCGCTCTGCATCGCCTGGGTGAGCGCCTGGCGCAGGACGGGCCAGTACTGCTTCACGTAGAGGGACCTGGCTATGCCCATCACGGCCAGGGACTCGGTGACCTTGCGGGAGTCGCGCGTGTTGCTGAGCGGCTTCTTGTCCACGGTGGAGAGGAAGGACGAGATCTTGGCGATGACCGCGTCGGCGGTGTTGCCGAACGGGCAGCTGCCCGACTTGACGCAGTCGTCGGCGAACGCGCGGAGGGCCGTCTCGAAGCCTTTCGCCTGCTCGACGAGTAGTTCCGTTGAGGAGAGCTTCGGGTCCACCGCGCCGTCCAGGACGAGGGCACGGACGTTCTTCGGGAACTGCTCGGCGTAGAAGGCGCCCAGGTAGGTGCCGTAGGAGGCGCCGTAGTAGGTGAGCTTCTTGTCGCCGAGGGCCGCGCGGAGGATGTCCATGTCGCGGGCGGCGTTGACGGTGCCGACGTAGGGCAGTTTCGAGGCGTCCTTGGCCTTGCAGCGCTGGGCGAAGTCCTTGCTCTCGGTGGCGAGTTCGTTCGTCTCCTTCTGGTCGTCCGGGGAGGCGTCGGTGGCGAAGAACTCGTCGAGCTGCGGGCCGGTGTTGCAGCGGACGGGGCCGCTGGCGGCGACGCCGCGGGGGTCGAAGCCGACGATGTCGAAGCGGCGGCGCAGGTCGCTGCCGAACGTCCGGGCGGCCTGCCGGACGAAGTCGACCCCGGAACCGCCCGGTCCGCCCGGGTTGGTGAGCAGTGAACCGATGCGCTGGGACTTCTCCTCGGCCGGGAGCCTGATCACGGAGATGCCGACCTTCTCGTCGGACGGGTGGGAGTAGTCCAACGGGACCTGGACGGTCGCGCACTCGAAGCCGTCGTCGCACTTCTTCCAGGACGGCTTCTGGGCGTAGAACGATTCGAGGCCCGAGGGGACCTGCGATGACGACGTCGTCTTGTTGTCGCCATCGCCGTTCCCGCCGTTCCCGTTGCTGCATCCGGTGGCCATCGCCAGTGCAAGCACGGTGGCCACACTGATGAACCTCGCTGCCCGCACCTGGACCCCGTCTCGTCATAGCGGCACGTACGCCGCCGCCTACGCTACGGCTGCGCGGCGCGGGAGGCCACCACCCTGCCGGTGCGTGGGGTGGAGATGGGGCCCGCGTGGCGCGGGCCCCATCCGCGCGGCGCCGGCGTTGTGGGATGCGCGGGCGCGCCTCCGGGCGGCCGCATGGGCCGTGCGGCCGCCCAGAGATTCGGGGGGTGCGGGCGTGGTGCGTGTCAGGAGGTGGAGCCCTGCGGTGGTCCGCCGGGTGGTCCGCCGCGGCCGCTGATTCGGGGCGTGGTGTTTGGTCTCATCGGCCTCCTTCGGTCAGTGGTCAGCGGCCCGAGCCCTTGCTCACCGTGGTCGCGGTGACGGTGCCGTTGGCGTCCTTCGTGCCGCGGACGGTGACGGTCGCGCCCGAGCCGAGGTCCTTCAGCGCGCCGTCCTCGGTGATGCGGATCTTGGTCGTCCCGCTGGTCCTGACCTGCACGGTCTGGCCGGACGTGGTGCGCAGGTAGAGCGTGCTGCCACTGATCTTGACGACGGTTCCGGTGGTGGTGTCGCCCGCTGCCGCGCCGCCGCGTCCGCCCGGCCCCATCCCGTCCGGCCCCATCCCGCCCGGCATTCCGCCGCCGGGCATGCCGCCGTAGCCGCCCGGGGGCCGTCCGCCCGCGTAACCGCCTGCCGGGGCCGGGCCCGCGCCGGACGCGCCGGAGTCGTCCGACGACCACTTCTGTGCCTGGACGCCGCCGAGGAAGCCCGCGACCAGCAGGATCCCGGCGGCGAGGTACAGCGTCGGGCCCGACAGGGGCCGAGGCCGCGGGCGGGCCGACGCCAGCGCGGTGTCCAGGTCGTCGTCGAACGGGGAGTCGGACAGCAGTTCGGCGTCCCCCATCGGCGTCCCGGCGGGCGAGGGGTCGTCTCCGCGGGTGCGGCTCACGGTTCTCCTTCGGTGGTCAGTCATGGCGGAGCGCCTCGATCGGGCGGAGGCTCGCGGCGCGGGAGGCGGGGTAGCCGCCGAAGAACAGGCCGATCGCGACCGAGACGCCGAGGGCCAGGACGATCGACGACGGCACCAGGACCGGTTCCACGCCGGCGATCGTGAAGCGGCTTCCGACGACGCCGGTGAGCACGCCGAGGAGGCCGCCGAGCAGGCTGAGGACGGTCGCCTCCGCGACGAACTGGCCGAGGATGGCGCCGCGCGGTGCGCCGATGGCCTTGCGGATGCCGATCTCGCGGGTCCGCTCGGTGACGGTGACCAGCATGATGTTGGTGATGCCGATGCCGCCGACGAGCAGGCTGATCGCGGCGACGGCGCCGAGCAGGACGGTGAACGTGCGGCTCGACTCGCTGACCGCCGACTGGACGCCGGCCTGGCTCGACACGGTGAAGTCGGCGGTGCCGGACGTGGTGCCGTGCCGCTGGGCGAGCAGCCCGGTGATCTCGGCCTGGGCCGCGTCGACGGTGTCGCTGCCGGTCGCCTGGACGATGATCTGGTCGAGGCCGCCGTAGCCGGTGAGGGTCTCCCGGACGGCGTTGAGCGGCGCGACGGCGATGCTGTCCGGGTCGGAGAACGACGATGAGGACGAGCCGGTCGCCTTCAGGACGCCGCCGACCGTGAACCTGATCCCGCCGACGTCGATCTTCTTGCCGAGCGGGTCCACCCGTCCGAACAGGTCGGACGCGACCGTGCTGCCGATCACGACGGTCTTGCGCGCGGCGGTCACGTCCGCGTCGGTGAACAGGGCGCCGGACGCGATGGTCTTGTTCGCGGCGCCGAAGTAGGACGGGGTGGTGCCGACGAACTGGCTGATCGTCACGCTCGTCCCCGCGTACCCGGCGGTCACCGACTGGCTGGTCACGACGGGGGACGCGCTCTTGACCGCGGACGCCTTGCGAAGCGCCTCCGCGTCGTCCGTGGTGAGGTCGTGCGCCTGGATGCGGGGGCCGCTGCCAGAACCCTGAGCGCCGCCCGGCCCGCCGCCCGGCCCGCCGAAACCACCCGGTCCGCCGAAGCCGCCGCGGCCCGTGGTGGACGGGCTGACGGTCAGCGAGTCCGCGCCGAGCCGCTGGATGCTCTTCTTGATCTGCTCGGACGAGCCGTTCCCGACCGCGACGAGCAGGATCACCGCGGCGACCCCGATCAGGATGCCGAGGGTGGTGAGGGAACTGCGCAGCTTGTTCGCCGACAGTCCGCGCAACGCGAACCGGAGGATGTCGAAGGCGTTCAACGCGCGCCCTCCGTCGTCCAGGAGGCGTTGGGCGGCGGTCCCGCGACGGGGGCGCGGCGGACGTCCTCGACGATCCGGCCGTCCACCAGCCGGACGATGCGTTTGGCGTGCGCGGCGACGTCGCCCTCATGCGTGATCACGATGATGGTGCGGCCGGCGAGGGCGAGCCGGTCGAAGACGCCGAGGACGTCGGCGGTGGATCCGCTGTCGAGCGCGCCCGTCGGCTCGTCGGCGAGCAGCAGCGACGGCGCGGTGACGAGGGCGCGGGCCACGGCGACGCGCTGCTGCTGGCCGCCGGACAGTTCGTTCGGCTCGTGCCGGGTCCGGTCGGCGAGCCCGACCTCGCGCAGCGCGGCGAGGGCGCGCCGCCGCCGGTCGGCGCCCCTGATCCCGCCGTAGGCGAGCGGCAGTTCCACGTTGGCCTGCGCGGACATCCGCGGGATGAGGTTGAAGGACTGGAACACGAACCCGATCCGCCGGTTGCGCAGGATCGCGAGGCTCCGCTCGTCGAGGCCGGCGACGTCCAGGCCGTCGAGGAGGTAGCGGCCGCCGCTCGGCGCGTCCAGGCAGCCGATGATGTTCATCAGCGTCGACTTGCCGGAGCCGGACGCGCCCATGATCGCCACGTAGTCGCCGCGTTCGACGGTCATCGACACGCCGCGCAGCGCATGGACGGCCGTGTCGCCCGTCCCGTACATCTTGGTCACGTCGCGGAGGCCGAGCACCGGGGCGGGCGCGGCGCCGCGGCGGGCGCGCTCCCCCGGCGGGCGCCCGCTCTCGGGCGGGGGCCCGCTCGCGGCCGGGGCCGCCGGAGCGGAGCGATCCGGGGAGGTCATCGGCGGCCTCCCCCGCCCGGAGCCCCGCCGCCGCTCATTCCCGGTCCGCCGCCGCCCGGGAAGCCCTGGCGGCCCGTGGTGCCGGACGTCCCGGAGCCGCTCGTGGACGTCACGGCGATCTGGTCGCCCTCCTCCAGGCCCGACTTGATCTCGGTGCCCTGGTCGCCCTTGACACCGATCTCCACCGTGACGGTGTTCTGCTCGCCGTTCCTGACGACCGTGACCGTGCTCTGCCCGCCCGCCGTCCTGACCGCCGCGCTCGGCACGTAGAGGACGTCCTCCGCCTTCGCGACGGTGATCTCGACGGTCGCGGTCTGGCCGAGCCGGACCCCGGAGGGGACGTCGCCGAGCGAGATCGTCGCGGGGAACTTCACGACGTTGTCCGTGGTCGTCGGCGACAGGCCGATCGCGGTGACCTTGCCGGTGGCGGTCTTACCGGTGAGTGCGTCGAACGAGATGGCCGCGGCCTGGCCGACCTTCAGCTTGGTCGTGTCCGCCTCGGTGAAGTCGCCCACGATCTGGAGCTTGCCGGTGTCGGCGATCTCCATGAAGCCGGAACTCGATGAGGAGGACGAGGAGGACGTAGACGATGATGAGGAACCCGGCGAGGACCCGCCAGAACTGGAGGCCGACCCAGAGCTCGAACTGGAACCGCCGGAGCTGCCGGAGCTGCCGCCGACCGTCCCGTTGACGGCGGTGATCGTCCCGGCGAACGGCGCCTTCAGGACGGTCCCCTGGTAAGTGCGCAGAGCGGAGTTGTACGAGTTCTTCGCCTGGAGGTAACTCGCGTACCCCTGTTCGGACGACGTGTCGGCCTTCGCGGCGACGGCCAGGTTCGCCTTCGCCGCGTTGACGTTCTCCAGCGCCTCGGTCTGGTCGAGCCGCGCGAGGACGTCGCCCGCCGAGACCTTCGTCCCCGCCTTGACGTAGATCTTGGCGACTGTGCCAGAGGCGCCGAACGACAGGGAGCGGCTCTTGGCGCTCTCCACCGAGCCGGACGCCGACACCGACGACTCCACGGTCCCGCGCGTTACGCGGGCGGTCCGGGTGGACGCGGCGGCGCCGTCACCTCCGTCGCCGAGAGTGAGGTATGCGGTGCCGGCGCCCGCGACGAGCAGTACGCCGAGCGCGCCGTTGACGAGGAGCGTCCGGCGTTGAAACGGCCGATTCATGCGGATGAGGTTCTTGCGCACGCATGTGGCTCGGGTGAGGCGAGAGTGAGAATCGAATGAGAGCGACGCAGGAGCGAGCCTGGCGGCGGGGACGAGATCTCGCTACCCGTCGACAACCTGCGGCGCCGTTCTTGTCACCGAGCTTTACACCGCCGGATGGAACATCGTGCGATGGTGTGATGCCTGTCGCTTTAGCGCCGTATGCCTTGAACATCCCCCGCTTCCTACGCGACCGTAGGTTACGCAACCGTAAGTTAAGCGCCATCGGGGAGGCATCGTGATCAGCGCACCGCGACGTCCGGGCCCGGGTCCAGGCCGCCGGATCGTGGCGGCCGCCCGGCTCCTCACCACACCGCTCCTGCCGGAGGACTACCTCGGCCTGGTCAATCCGCTGTGGTCGGCCACCGATCCGCGCGGGCGCGTCGAGGCCGTCCGGCACGAGGCGCCGGGCGCCGCGACCCTGGTGATCAGGCCCGGCCGGACCTGGCGGGGGCACCGGCCGGGTCAGTGGGTGCGAGTCGGCGTGGACATCGGCGGCGTCCGGCACTGGCGGACGTTCTCGCTCTCGTCCCCGCCCCGGCCGGACGGGCGCATCACCATCACGGTCAAGGCCGCCCGCGACGGGTTCGTCTCCGCGCACCTGGTCAACGTGATCCGGCCTGGAACGTTCGTGCGGCTGGCTCTGGCGGACGGCGAGTTCGTCCTGCCCGCGCCCGTCCCCGCAAAGCTCCTGTTCGTCACCGCGGGCAGCGGCATCACCCCGGTCATGTCCATGCTGCGCCACCTCACCACAGCCTCGGCCGCCCAGGCGGACGCCGTCGTGGTGCATTCCGACCGGACGGCCGGGGACGTGATCTTCGGTGCCGAACTCCGCCGGATGCCGGGGGTGCGCCTGCACGAGCGGCACACCGCCGTCGAGGGCCGCTTCAAACCGTCCGACCTGCCGGACATCTGCCCCGACTGGGCGGAACGGGACGCGTGGGCCTGCGGCCCCGGCGCGATGCTGGACGACCTCACCGCGTTCTGGCGCGCCGAGGGAGCCGAGGAGCGGCTGCGCGTCGAACGCTTCCGGACCGTCCTGCGAACCGGCGACGGCGAGGGCGGCCGCGTCACGTTCACCAGGAGCGGCGTCGCGGTGGACGCCGACGGGGGCACGCCGCTCCTGGTCGCCGGGGAGGGCGCGGGCGCCCTGCTGCCGAGCGGGTGCCGGATGGGCATCTGCTACGGCTGCGTCGGCCGGCTGTGCTCCGGCAAGGTCCGCGACCTGCGCACCGGCCGGGTGCACGGCGAGGAGGGCGAGATCGTCCAGACCTGCGTCTCGGCCGCCGCCGGCCCCGTCGAAATCGACCTCTGAGGCTTCTGGGGGACAGACCCATGACCGACCATCTGACGACCGCCGACTACGACACGATCGCCGCCGAGCTGGACGCGCTGCAGGAAGAGATCATGTCCGGTCTCGGCGCGCGCGACGCGGACTACATCCACCGGGTGATCCGCTGGCAGCGCGGCCTGGAGATCACCGGCCGGGCGCTGCTGATGGCGTCCTCGCTGCCGCCCGCCTGGGTCGCCGGGACCGCGACGCTCGCCGTCGCGAAGATCCTGGAGAACATGGAGATCGGGCACAACGTCATGCACGGCCAGTGGGACTGGATGCGCGACCCGAAGATCCATTCGACGACGTGGGAGTGGGACAACGTCTCCCCCGCCGAGCAGTGGAAGCACTCGCACAACTTCGTCCACCACACGTTCACGAACGTCCTCGGCAAGGACAACGACGTCGGCTACGGCATCCTGCGCGTCGCGCCCGAGCAGGAGTGGAGCCCCGCCCACCTCCCGCAGCCGATCTACAACCTGCTGCTGGCGATGTTCTTCGAGTACGGGGTGGCGCTGCACGACCTGGAGCTCGACAAGATCCGGGCGGGGACGGCCGACGTGGAGGTCACCAAGGCGAAGCTGCGCCAGATCGGCCGCAAGATCGCCCGCCAGTGGGGCAAGGACTACCTGGCGTTCCCGCTGCTCAGCGGCCCGCAGTTCGTGGCCACGCTGGCCGCGAACTTCACCGCCAACATCGTCCGCAACGTCTGGGCCCACATGATCATCTTCTGCGGGCACTTCCCCGGCGACGTCGAGGTGTTCGAGGAGGAGCGGCTCGACGGCGAGACGAAGGGCGAGTGGTACGTCCGGCAGCTGTGCGGCTCGGCCAACATCGCCGGCAGCCCCCTGTTCCATCTGATGACCGGCAACCTCAGCCACCAGATCGAGCACCACCTGTTCCCCGACATGCCGAGCAACCGGTACGGGCAGATCGCCCCGCGCGTCCGCGAACTGTGCGACAAGTACGACCTGCCGTACCACACGGGATCGCTGTCGAAGCAGGTCACCAGCACCTGGAAGAAGATCGTTCGCTACGCCCTCCCCGGCGGAAAGCCCGCGCTGAAGGCGCCGGGTCGTCAGCCGAGCGCCTGAGCCACCGGGAGGAAGAGGCGGGACGGGTCGTTCGCGATCGGGGCGCCGTACTCCATGATCGTGGTGGTGAACGCCGGGCGGAGGCCGTGGTCCTCCGCCCAGGCGATCAACTCGGGGTGCCGGTGGTCGACGTCGAGGCGTATTGGGCCTTCGGGGGCGATCTCGTCCACCAGGGTGAGGGCGGTTTCGGTGTCCCGCGCGATGACGGGGCCGACGATGACCTGGTCGTCGTTCCTCCATGCACCGCCATAGCCCGCGACGCCGCTCCCGTCGCGGACGACGCGTAGCGTCTGGCAGAAGAACGGCAGCCCCTCGACCACCTGCGACCGGTCGGCGCCGAACACCTCGGTATCGAGTGCGTGGACGGCGGGCATGTCGCCCGCCTCCACCGGCACGGACACGCTCCGCCGGGAGGGCCCGTCCGACACACCCTTGTACGTCGTGCACAGCCCCACGGCCCTGAACCCGAGACGCTCGTACAGCACACGTCCATACTTCGTGGCGGTCAGGCAGAGGCTCGCCGTGCCCGCGTTGTCCATCGCGTGGCGCATCAATCGTCCGCCCAGGCCACGTCGCTCGAACCGCTTGGCGACCAGGACCATGCTGATGGCCGCGACGTCCTTGCCGTACGGGGTCGACACCACCGTCCCGGCGAGTTCCCCGTTTCCGTCGTCAACGCCGTAGACGTCCGCCACTGAGAACAGGAACCGCCACTTGCGGTCTTCTCGTCCCCACTCGCGGTCCTCGGCGAGGCGCTGGCAGGCGGCCAGGTCGTCGAGTCCGAGCAGCCGCACGGGTCCGTCCGGCAGGGGGGAGTCCATGCGGAGGACGCTAGGAGGCCGCGACCGGCGGCACAACCGAATTATGGAGGCCCACGACTGCGGGGCTCCCTGCGCTGAGGGCGGGGCCAGGATCATCGGCTACGTCGCCGGGTCGTCCGATCCGGGCGGTGGGCAGCAGGTGTACAGGTAGC
>NZ_JBEYTW010000076.1:0-43410 GCF_040643275.1 Spirillospora sp. NPDC047418 | reverse complement strand
GCGCCGTTGGTACTGCATGGGAGACCGTGTGGGAGAGTAGGACGCCGCCGGACATATATTGCAGGAAGGGCCCCGCCGACACGGCGGGGCCCTTCCTCATTTCACCCCGTGGCTCGGCCTTATGGCGAGCTATGAGGCGTTTCTGGTAAGCGTTTTCAACACTTGCCCAGACGGTGTGCTGCCCGGCCGCGCCTGGACGGGCTCACCGATGGCGAGTACTTCTGGGAGCCGGCGCCGGGCGCGTGGAGCGTCCGTCCGCGCGGCGAGGCGAAGAGCGCGATGGCCGCCGGAGCGGGGGAGTACGTCATCGACTTCGCCCGTCCGGAGCCCGTGCCCGTCCCGGTGACCACGATCGCCTGGCGGCTCGGGCACCTCATCGTCGGAGTGCTCGGCGTGCGGGTCGCCGGCCATTTCGGCGGGCCGCCCGTCGACTACCAGAGCTTCCGGTACGCGGCCTCCGCCGACGAGGCGCTCGCCCAACCCGGCGGTCCCGACACGGCCGTCCTGAATGCCGATGCCCTACCGTCGTCCCATGCCGCCGCTGTCGCCCCGCCTCGCGGAGGTCGTGGACGCGCTGCCAAGGCGGTCGCGCAGGCGATGGCGGCCTCGGCCGACGAGATCGCGTCCGGGCGGATGAGCGTACCGCGGGCCGCCGTCGAGGAGTTCGCGCTGCACGGGGGGCGAGGCACCCTTCGAGTTCGTGTTCGCCGTCCGGGGTGGGGACGCTCGACGGCCGCCGTCCGGACGCCGGCCGCAGGGCCGTGCGATGCGTCGCGGCGGCGCCGGCTCCTGGGGGCCGCCTCTCTTCATCGACGGAGGCGACCCGCTGCGGGAGATCGGCCACTGAGCCGGGCGCCGCTGGCGGGCTTAGCGGCCGAGGGCCGTGTCGAGGGTGGCGGCCCACTGGTCCAGCAGGCGGGTGCGGCGGGCCGAGTCGTCGGTGAGCAGGTCGGCGAGGCCGAGGCCGCGGACCAGGTCGAGGGTCGCCTGCACGGTCTCGCGGACGCCGGGGACGGTCTCGTCCGCGCCGAGGGCCTCGACGGTGAGGCGGTGCGCCTCCCGGCCCACGCGGGCTTCGAGGGGGACGACCTGCGCGCGGAGCTGCTCGTCGGAGGCGGCCGCGACCCAGAGTTGCAGCGCGGCGCGGAACAGCGGGCTCGTGTACATCTCGCCGAGCAGGGTCACGACGTCGAGGGTGGACGGGCGGTGGTCGGCGAGGGCGTCCAGGCGCTCGCGCATCTGCCTCATCCGCACCTCGGAGCCGTAGTCGACCGCCGCCGTCACCAGCTCCTCGCGCGTCCGGAAATGGTGCTGGGCGGCGCCCCGGGACACGCCCGCGCGCTCGGCGACCACCGCGACCGTCGTCCCCGCCCAGCCGACCGAGGCGAGGCAGCCGATGGCGGCCTCCAGGAGGCGCCGGCGGGTGGCGCGGCTGCGGTCCTGCTGCGGTTCGCGGGGGAGTGCCTGGGCGGTCATGGGTTCCTCGGCTCGGCGGATGCTCCAGTCAATCAAATCGTCCCGGCAAAAAACAATCATGCGCGATTGATTTTTTCTGGGCGGGCTGGCAGTGTTCAGCCATGAGCCAACCGCTGCGGGTCGGGAACGCCTCGGGCTTCTACGGCGACCGCTTCTCCGCGGTGCGGGAGATGCTGGAGGGCGGGGCGCTGGACGTCCTCACCGGCGACTACCTCGCCGAGCTGACCATGCTGATCCTGGGACGCGGCAGGATGAAGGACCCGGACGCCGGGTACGCCGCGACGTTCCTGCGGCAGATGGAGGAGTCCCTGGGCCTCGCGGCGGAGCGCCGTACCGCGATCGTCGCCAACGCTGGCGGGCTCAACCCGCGCGGCCTCGCGGAGCGGCTGCGCGAGCTGGCCGCGCGGCTCGGGCTGGAGGTGCGGATCGCCCACGTGGAGGGCGACGACCTGATGGCGCGGGCCGGTGAACTCGGCCTCGCGGACCCCCGCCATGGAGCACCGCTCACCGCCAACGCCTATCTGGGAGCCTGGGGCATCGCCGAGTGCCTGCTGGCCGGTGCCGATGTGGTGGTGACCGGGCGGGTCACCGACGCCTCGCTGGTGGTGGGGCCGGCCGCCGCGCACTTCGGGTGGGCACGTGACGACTGGGACGCGCTGGCGGGCGCGACCGCGGCCGGCCACGTCCTGGAGTGCGGGACGCAGGCCACGGGCGGCAACTACGCCTTCTTCGAAGAGATCTACAACGTAAAGGCGCCGGGCTTTCCCATCGCGGAGCTGTACGGCGACGGTTCCAGTGTCATCACCAAGCACGCGGGGACGGGCGGGGCCGTCACCACCGAGACCATCACGGCCCAGCTGCTGTACGAGATCGGCGGGCCGTCCTATGCCGGGCCGGACGTCACGACGCGGTTCGACACGATCGAGCTGGCGCAGGACGGGCCCGACCGGGTGCGCATCAGCGGGGTGCGCGGGGCACCGCCGCCGCCCACCACGAAGGTGAGCCTGAACCACCTGGGCGGCCACCGGAACGAGATGACGTTCGTCCTCACCGGGCTGGGCATCGAGGCCAAGGCGGAGTCGGTCAAGGCCCACATGGCGGCCGCGTTCGGAGACGCTCCGCCCGCCCGCGTGGAGTGGACGCTCATCGGAACCGCCGAGCAGGACCCGGCCACGCAAGGAGAGGCGACCGTGCTCCTCCGCTGCGCCGTCCTCGACCCCGACCCGGGCAAGGTCGGCCGTGCCTTCAGTAACGCGGCGGTGGAACTGGCACTCGCCGGCTACCCGGGTTTCACGATGACGTCCCCGCCCGGAAAGGGCGGCCCGTACGGGGTCTACACGCCCGCGTACGTCCCCAACGAGGTGATCGAGCACATCGCCGTCATGCCCGATGGCGCTCACGTCCCCATTCCGCCCGCGCCGGCCACGGCCCCCCTGCCGACCGCTTCCGAACCCGGTACCGAAGCGGTCGCCGACGCCGGGGTGACCGTCCGGGCTCCGCTGGGGCGGGTGGCCGGCGCCCGGAGCGGGGACAAGGGCGGCGACGCCAACATCGGCGTCTGGGCCCGGACGGACGCCCAGTGGCGCTGGCTCGAACCCTTCCTCACCGTGCGGCGGCTCGCAGAGCTGCTGCCCGAGACCGGGGAGCACGTCGTCCACCGGTACGTTCTGCCCAACCTCCGCGCGGTCAACTTCGTCGTCGAAGGGCTGCTGCAGGAGGGCGTTTCCGCCTCGACGCGGTTCGACCCGCAGGGCAAGGCCCTCGGAGAGTGGCTGCGGTCCCGCCTCGTCGACATCCCGGAGGGAGTCCTGTGACCCTCAAGAGCATGCTGGACGCGCGGAGCCCCGAATACCGGGAGCGGCGTGCGGCCATGCTGGACAAGCTGGCGGCGCTCGACGCCGAGCACGCCAGGGCGCTGGAGGGCGGCGGCGAGAAGTACGTCGCGCGGCACCGCAAGCGCGGGAAGCTGCTGGCGCGCGAGCGCATCGAGCTGCTCCTCGACCCCGACTCGCCGTTCCTGGAGCTGAGCCCCCTCGCCGCGTGGGGCAGCGACTTCCCCGTCGGCGCGAGCGTCGTCACCGGGATCGGCGTCGTCGAGGGCGTCGAGTGCGTGATCGTGGCGAACGATCCGACGGTGCGGGGCGGGTCCAGCAACCCGTGGACGGTGAAGAAGAGCTTCCGGGCGTCCGACATCGCGCTGGAGAACCGGCTGCCGGTCATCAACCTGGTCGAGTCGGGCGGCGCGGACCTGCCGACGCAGAAGGAGATCTTCATCCCGGGCGGGCGGATGTTCCGCGATCTCACCCGGCTGTCGGCGGCGGGCATCCCGACGATCGCGCTGGTCTTCGGCAACTCCACGGCCGGCGGCGCGTACATCCCCGGCATGTGCGACCACGTCGTCATGGTCAAGGAGCGCGCGAAGGTGTTCCTGGGCGGGCCGCCGCTGGTGAAGATGGCGACGGGGGAGGAGGCCGGCGACGAGGAGCTCGGCGGCGCGGAGATGCACGCCCGCACGTCCGGCCTCGCCGACTACATGGCCGCCGACGAGGCGGACGCGCTCCGGCTCGGCCGCCAGATCGTCAAGAACCTCAACCACCGCAGGCTCGGGCCGGCGCCCGGCCCGGCCGAGGAGCCGCTGTACGACGCGGAGGAACTCGCCGGGATCGTCCCCGAGGACCTGAAGGTCCCGTTCGATCCGCGCGAGGTGATCGCCCGGGTCGCCGACGGCTCCCGGTTCGACGAGTTCAAACCGCTCTACGGGACGAGCCTCGTCACCGGCTGGACGCGCGTCCACGGCTACCCGATCGGCGTCCTCGCCAACGCGCAGGGCGTCCTGTTCGGGGACGAGGCGCAGAAGGCGGCGCAGTTCATCCAGCTCGCCAACCAGAGCGACACCCCGCTGCTGTTCCTGCACAACACCACCGGCTACATGGTCGGCAGGGAGTACGAGCAGGCCGGGATCATCAAGCACGGCGCCCTGATGATCAACGCGGTGGCGAACAGCAGGGTGCCGCACATCACGATCGTGATGGGCGCCTCCTACGGGGCGGGGAACTACGGCATGTGCGGCCGGGCCTACGATCCCCGGTTCCTGTTCAGCTGGCCGTCGGCGAAGTCGGCGGTGATGGGGCCGCAGCAGCTCGCCGGCGTCCTGTCGATCGTCGCGCGGCAGGCGGCGGAGGCGCGCGGGCAGGCCTACGACGAGGACCAGGACCGCGCCATGCGGGAGATGGTCGAGGCCCAGATCGAGGCCGAGTCGCTGCCGTTCTTCCTGTCGGGGCGGCTCTACGACGACGGCGTGATCGACCCCCGCGACACCCGCACCGTCCTCGGCCTGTGCCTGTCCGCCGTCCACAACGCGCCCGTGCGCGGAGCCGACGGCTTCGGCGTCTTCCGGATGTGAGGCCAATGATCAACAGAGTGCTGGTCGCCAACCGCGGCGAGATCGCCCGCCGCGTCCTGCGGGCCTGCCGGGACCTCGGCATCGGGACGGTCGCGGTGTTCTCCGACCCCGACGCGGGCGCGCCGCACGTCCGGGAGGCGGACACCGCCGGGCGGCTGCCCGGCGCCGCCCCCGCCGAGACCTACCTGTCGGCGGAGCGGCTCCTCGCGGTCGCGAAGAGCGCCGGCGCGGACGCCGTCCACCCCGGCTACGGGTTCCTGTCGGAGAACGCCGGCTTCGCGCGGGCCGTCGCCGCCGCGGGCCTCACCTGGATCGGCCCGCCGCCGGACGCGATCGCCGCGATGGGCTCCAAGATCGAGGCCAAGAAGCTGATGGCCGCCGCGGGCGTCCCCGTGCTGCCCGAACTGGACCCGGACCGGGTCACCGGCGCCGACTTCCCGCTGCTGGTCAAGGCGTCCGCGGGCGGCGGCGGGCGCGGCATGCGGATCGTCCGGGCGCCGGGCGAACTGGCGGACGCCGTGGCCGGGGCGCGCCGCGAGGCCGAATCGGCGTTCGGCGACCCGGCCGTGTTCTGCGAGCCGCTGCTGGAGAACGCCCGGCACATCGAGGTGCAGGTCCTCGCCGACGCGCACGGCACCGTGTGGACGCTCGGCGAGCGCGAATGCTCGATCCAGCGCCGGCACCAGAAGATCATCGAGGAGGCGCCGTCTCCGGCGGTGCCGGCCGGGCTGCGCGCGCAGCTGTGCGAGGCGGCCGCGAACGCCGCCCGCGCCATCGGCTACACCGGTGCCGGGACGGTCGAGTTCATGCTCGCGCGGGACGGCCGCTTCTTCTTCCTGGAGGTCAACACCCGCCTCCAGGTCGAGCACCCGGTCACCGAGTGCGTGTACGGGGTGGACCTCGTCCGGCTGCAGATCGAGGTCGCCGAGGGCGCCCGCCTGGCCGAGGCCGTGCCCGAGCCGCGCGGCCACGCCATCGAGGTCCGCCTGTACGCCGAGGACCCCGCGCACGACTGGCGTCCAGCCAGCGGCACCCTGCGCACGTTCGAGGTGCCGGGCGTGGACGCCGAGTTCGCCGTCCCCGCGGCGCACGGGCTGCGGCTCGACAGCGGCGTGCGGAGCGGCGCCGAGGTCGGCGTCCACTACGACCCGATGCTCGCCAAGGTGATCGCGTGGGCGCCGACCCGCGCCGCCGCCGCCCGCAGGCTCGCCGCCGGGCTGCGCGGCGCCCGCATCCACGGCCTCACCACGAACCGCGACCTGCTCGTGCGGATCCTGGAGGAACCGGGCTTCCTGGACGGCGACACCGACACCGGCTACCTCGACCGCGTCGGCCTCGGCACCCTCGCGGCACCGCTGGCGAACGAAGCGGCGGTCGACGTCTCCGCGCTGGCCGCCGCCCTCGCCCAGGCCGCCGCGAACCGGGCCGCGGCACCGGTGCTCGGCCGGCTGCCGTCCGGGTGGCGCAACGTCCGGTCCCAGCCGCAGCGCAGGACGTTCGAGGGCCCCCACGGGACGGTCGACGTCGACTACGACCTGCGCAGGGACGGGCTGACCTCCGAGCTGTGCCCCGGCGCGTCCCTGGTCGGCGCCGCACCGGACCGGGTCGTCCTCGACCTGGACGGCCTCCGCGAGACCTTCACGGTGACCGCGGCCGGGGACGAGGTCCACGTCGACTCCCGCCTCGGCCCGGTCGCGCTGCGCGCCGTCCCGCGCTTCGCGGACCCGAGCGGCCAGATCGCTCCCGGCTCCCTCCTCGCCCCGATGCCCGGGACGGTCGTCCGCGTCGAGACGGAGGCGGGCGCGGACGTCGCCGAGGGGCAGACCCTCGTCGTCCTGGAGGCCATGAAGATGGAGCACCGCATCGCCGCCCCGTCCGCCGGGACGGTCGCGGAGCTGAACGTCGCCGCGGGGCAGCAGGTCGAGTCCGGCGCCGTCCTCGCCGTCATCGAATAGAAGGAAACGAGATCCCCCCATGAGCTTCGTCGAGAGCGAGGAGCGGCAGGCGCTGCGCGCGGCCGTCGCCGAACTGGGCGCCGAGTACGGCGCGTCCTACTACGTGGAGAAGGCCAAGTCGGGGCAGAAGACCGACGAGCTGTGGGCCGAGGCCGGCCGGCTCGGCTACCTCGGCGTCAACGTGCCGGAGGAGTACGGCGGGGGAGGCGGCGGCATCGGCGACCTCGCCGCCGTCTGCGAGGAGCTGGCCGCCGCGGGCTGCCCGCTGCTGCTGATGGTCGTGTCCCCGGCGATCTGCGCGACGATCATCGCCCGGTCCGGCACCGAGGACCAGAAGAGGCACTGGCTGCCGCGCTTCGCCGACGGCTCGGTCAAGATGGCGTTCGCGATCACCGAGCCCGACGCCGGCTCCAACTCGCACCGCATCACCACGACCGCGCGAAAGGACGGCGACGGCTGGGTGGTGAAAGGGCAGAAGACGTTCATCTCGGGCGTGGACGAGTCGGACGCCGTCCTGTTCGTCGCCCGCAGCCAGGACCAGAAGGGCAACCTCCGGCCCTCGCTGTTCATCGTCCCCAGGGACACGCCCGGCTTCACCTACACCCCCATCGACATGGAGATCGTGTCGCCGGAGAAGCAGTTCATCTGCCACCTCGACGACGTCCGGCTCCCTGACGACGCGCTGGTCGGGGACGAGGACGGCGGCCTGCTGCAGCTGTTCGCGGGCCTGAACCCGGAGCGGATCATGGCGTCGGCGATGGGCGCCGGGATCGGCCGCCTCGCCCTCGGCAAGGCGATCGGCTACGCCAGGGACCGGCAGGTGTTCAGGACGCCGATCGGCGCCCACCAGGGGCTCGCGCACCCGCTCGCCGCCGCCAAGATCGAGCTGGAGCTGGCGCGGCTGATGGGGCAGAAGGCCGCCTGGCTGTACGACGAGGGCGACGACGCGGGCGCGGGCGAGGCCGCGAACATGGCCAAGTACGCGACCGCCGAGGCCGCGATCCACTGCGTCGACCAGGCCATCCAGACCCATGGCGGCAACGGCCTCACCACCGAGTACGGCGTCGGGATGCTCGCCGGCGTCGTCCGGCTGATGCGCATCGCCCCGGTCAGCCGCGAGATGATCCTCAACTTCGTCGCCCAGCACTCCCTGGGGCTCCCCAAGTCGTACTGACCCAAGGATCACCCCAGCCCTTGCCTTACCTGGAGTGGGGATCTAGTTACTCTCTGTAGTAGCCAGGGCAGGATCGCCGAGGAAGCATTCAGTGAGGGCGAAAGGAACGATCATGCGCAGGCTTCTCTCGGTTCTGGTCCTGACGGCCGGCACGACGCTCGCCGGGTTCGTCGGCGTGGCGGCCGCGGCGCCGGCGGCTCCCGCCGCGCCGGCGGTCCACGCGTCCGCCATGCAGCACTGCGGCTGCGGCTGCTGCGGTCACCACCACGACCACGACGAGAACATCAACACCAATATCAACATCAACACCTGATCGGCCCCGCCGGCGGAGGTCTCCGCGACCTCCGCCGGGCGGCATCCGCGAGACGCCCGTCCGCCGGCGCCGCCGCCGGGGCGTCAGGCGAGCGGGGCGAGCAGCGCGTCCAGCTGGGCTTCGAGCGGCACCGGCGCGGTGCGGCGGTTGTCGACGGCGAGGTGCGGTACCGGGGGAGGCTCGTCCGGGCGCATCCGTGCCGTGAACGCCTCGAAGGCGGCCAGTTTGGCGGTGTCGCGAGGCGACCCGCGACCCTCCAGGCGGTGACGGAGCGTCACCGCGTCCGACCGGATCCAGACGAGCCGGACGGGCGGCCCGCCGAGCTCCGCGACCCACTCCGCCCAGCGGGCCGCGTCCCGGATCTGCCCGGTGAACGGCCCGCTCAGCAGCACCGGGCAGCCCTGCGACCGGACCTCCCGGGCCGTCGCGGTCATCCCCGAGTACTCGTGCCGCTTGACGTGCTCGTCGTACCAGGGGCCCTCGCGCTCGCCCGGGTCGCGGGAGGACGCCGCGAGCACCGCCGCCACGAACGGCCCGTACATCGTGTCCTTGTCCAGCAGCGCCGGCACCGGGCGCAGCCGCCGCAGCAGCAGGCCGGACACGGTCGTCTTGCCGCTGCCGGGCGGGCCCGCCACCACCCACACCGGCGCCGCGGCAGCCTCCGCCGTCACGTCGCCAGGCGCATGCGCCGCGTCGCGAGCCGCTCGATGCGCGCCTCGTCGATCTCGTGGCCGAGGCCCGGCTGGGTGAGCGGGACGCCGACGACGCCGCCGGACGAGCGGACCGGCGGCGTCACGAACACCGGCCCGCCCGCCGGGTCCGACACGTCGCTCGGCAGTGTGCAGCCCGGCAGTGCCGCGAGCGCGACCGCCGCGGCCTGCCCGATCCCGAACGCGCCGGTCCCGCTGCACCACACGTCCCAGCCCGCCGCGTACGCCAGGTCGTGGGCGCTGCGCGCCGCGGTCAGGCCGCCGAGCCGGTCCAGCCGCAGATGCAGCGCGCGGCCCGCGCCCAGCGACAGCGCCGCCTCCAGGGCCTCCAGGTCACCGGCGGCCGGCGCGACGGCGGTGCCCACCCGCACCTGGAGCCGGGCGTGCGCGGCGAGGTCGCCGGCCGGGAACGGGCGCTCCAGCGCCGCCAGGCCGTAGGCGTCCAGCGCCTCCAGCGCCGTCAGGTGGCCCGGCGACTCGGTGTAGCCGTGCCCCGCGTCCGCGACGAGGGCCAGCGCCGGATACGCCTGCCTGATCGCGCGGACCGGCTCGACGTCCCAGCCGGGGCGGATGTCGAGCGTGACGCGGGTGTGGCCCGCTCCAACGGCCTTGTTGACGCGGGCCGTGATCGTGTCGAGCGCCGGCTCGGGGGTGATCCGCGCGCCCGTCACGATGGACGTGCGGGTGCCGCCGAGCGCGTGCGCGAGCGGCAGGCCGCGCGTCCGGCACCACAGGTCCCAGCAGGCGGTGTCGACGGCCGCGGCGGCCTCGCTGGCGCCGAGGTCGGCGGCGGCGGACACGTCCTCGGGCCGGTCCCAGTCGAGGCCGATGAGGGCGGGCCCCATCCGCTGCTCGATGTCCGCCCAGGCGGTGCCCGAAGTCCCCGCGGCGACGGGCATCTCACCCCAGCCGACCGCGTCGCCGGCGTCGAGCCGGACGAGCACGCTCTGCGGCCGCCGCCCGCGCGGCATCGCCACCTGGAAGGCGTCGCAGCACTGGATCGAAGGCACCCCTCACCCGCCCTTTCGCCGAGGTCGTCTCCCTCTATGATCCACCCGGTCCGGCCCGCTGCCGGCCATCACGGGCAGGTGGCCTCCAGCGACACCGGCTTGCTGTCGGGCTTCGGCGGCGCCGACCCGTCCGGGGACGGGCTCTCCGGCGTACTCGGGGACGCGCCCGGGGAGCCGCTCTGGCCACCGCTCGGGGGCGCGCTCACCGCGTGCGGGTCGCTGTTGACGGCATCGGACGCCAGCTTGCGGATGAGCTTGAAGTCGGGGTTGCCCGAGTAGACCAGCGGCGGCACGAACTGCAGGCTGCGGATCTCCGCGCCGTCCTTGACCTTGTTCGACAGCTTCACCAGCGCGGGCAGCAGCTCCTGCGGGATGTCGGTGGCCAGCGTCCGCTTGGCGGCGGCGGCGAGCTTGTCGAAGCTGGTCAGGACGGTCTGCGGGTCGGCCTGCTCGGCGATCGCGCGCATCAGGCACTTCTGCCGGCCCATCCGGACGTAGTCGCTGCTGTTGGTGCGCGAGCGCCCGTACCAGAGGGCCTCCTTGCCGTCCAGCGTCCGGTAGCCGGGCGGCAGCACGGCGCCCTGCAGCCCGTACGGGATCGGCTCGGTGACCTTGATCTTGACGCCGCCCATGGCGTCGACGATGTCGGCGAACCCGAACATGTCGACGAGGATGTAGTAGTCGACGCGGAGCCCGAGGACGCCGGCGATGGTGGCCTTCAGCAGCTCGGGGCCGCGGTGGTTCTTCGGGACGCCAGGCACCACGTCCGGGTGCTGCTCGGCGTACTCGTACACCTCGTTCAGCAGGCCCGGGTTCAGCGGGCCGTCGCCGGTGAAGCCGTAGGGGAACCGGTCGCGGGCCGGGCCGGGCGGCATCGGGAACTTCTCCAGGTTGCGCGGCAGGCTCAGCAGCACCGTGTCGCCGGTCTCGGTGTCCACGCTGGCGACCGTCATGCTGTCGGTGCGCACGCCGGTGCGGTCGGCGGCGGAGTCGCCGCCGAGGAGCAGGATGTTCACGCGGGCCTGCCCGTTGAACGGGTCCTCGGTGTCGACCTGCCTGCCGTTCTCGCTGCCGGTGCGGAAGATGCTCGTCAGCGCGTCGCGGTAGACGTAGGTGCTGTGCGCCGACCACGCCACCGGGACGCCGACGGCGAAGCACATCACCGCGACCGACGCCGCCCCGAGCGCCCTGGCGCTGATCGGCATCCGCAGCGGCCGCAGGATCTGGTACGAGCGGATCACGACGAGGACCCACACCACGCCCAGCGCGACCAGCCCCGCGGACAGGCGCTGCAGCACGTCCGGCTGGACGGCGAGGTGCAGCAGGTCGGAGCGGTACACGGTGGCGGCCGCCGCGACGGCGGCGGCGATCGCGGCGTACAGGGCGAGCAGCAGGGAGCCGGCGATCCGGCGGCCGGTGACGAAGTGGGCGACGCCCCAGACCAGTGCGGACGCGAGGGTCAGCGCGAGCGCGCGGGGGAGCCCCCGCGCACCTCCGGGAGAACCGTCTCCGTCTCTCTCCCGCGCATGTCGACTCGCCGACCGACCCATGTACGCTCCGATTCCCACCCACGGTGATTTAAGCCCCGGCTCACATGATGGACGCGCGGAACCGGGCAAAGGTTGCGTGGGAGTCGACCGCATGCGAGCGGGTGTTGCCTCTGGGACAGCTGATGATCAGGATAGGGAATCGGGCCCCGTTTTGGGGAGCCCGGCGCCCGATCGGCGCCGGGCCGGCGGCGTCACCAGCTCGTGGACAGCGGCATTCCCTCGGCGTATCCGGACGGGTTCTGGATCCCGACCGTCGCCCGCTCGTGGAACTCCTCCAGCGTGCGCGCGCCCGCGTAGGTGCAGGAGCTGCGCAGCCCCGCCACGATCTGGTCGATCAGGTCCTCCACACCGGGGCGGCGCGGGTCCAGGAACATCCGGGACGTGGAGATGCCCTCCTCGAACAGCGCCTTGCGCGCCCGGTCGAACGGGGAGTCCTCGGCGGTGCGCAGCCCCACGGCCCGCGCCGACGCCATCCCGAAGCTCTCCTTGTACAGCCGACCGTCGGCGGAGCGCTGCAGGTCGCCCGGCGACTCGTAGGTACCGGCGAACCAGGAGCCGACCATCACGTTCGCGGCGCCCGCCGCGAGCGCGAGGGCCACGTCGCGGGGGTGCCGGACGCCGCCGTCCGCCCACACGTGCCGGCCGAGCCGGCGCGCCTCGGCGGCGCACTCCAGGACGGCGGAGAACTGCGGGCGCCCCACCCCGGTCATCATCCGGGTCGTGCACATCGCGCCGGGCCCCACGCCGACCTTGACGATGTCGGCGCCCGCCTCGATCAGGTCCCGGGTGCCCTCGGCGGTCACCACGTTGCCCGCCACGATCGGGACGGCCGGGTCCAGGCCGCGGACGGCGGCGAGCGCGCTCATCATCTTGTCCTGGTGGCCGTGCGCGGTGTCCACGACGATCAGGTCCGCGCCGGCCTCCAGCAGCGCCTTGGCCTTCCCGGCGACGTCGCCGTTCACCCCGACCGCCGCGGCGATCCGCAGCCGCCCGGCCGCGTCCACGGCGGGCCGGTAGAGGGTGGCGCGCAGCGCGCCGGTGCGGGTCAGCACGCCCGCGAGGCGGCCGCCGGCGTCGACGACGGGCGCGAGCCGGTGCCCGCGCTCGTGCAGCCGGTCGAAGGCCGCGCGCGGGTCCACGCCGGCCGGGACCGTCACGAGGTCGCGGGACATGATGTCGCGGAGCTGGGCGAACCGGTCGACGCCCTGGCAGTCGGCCTCGGTGACCACGCCGACCGGGCGGTCGTCCTCGACGACGATCACGGCGTTGTGCGCCCGCTTCGGCAGCAGCGCGAGGGCGTCGCCGGCCGTGCTGCCCGGATCCAGCCGGATCGGGGTGTCCACGACCAGGTCGCGCCCCTTCACCCAGCCGATGACCTCGGCCACCACGTCGGCGGGGATGTCCTGCGGGAGGACCGCGATCGCGCCGCGCCGGGCGACGGTCTCGGCCATCCGGCGGCCGGACACGGCCGTCATGTTGGCGACCACCAGCGGGATCGTCGTCCCGCTGCCGTCCGAGGCCGACAGGTCGACGTCCAGGCGCGACCCGACCGGGGACCGGCGGGGGACCATGAAGACGTCGTTGTAGGTCAGGTCGTGAGCGGAGCGCTCACCGTTCAGCAGGTGCACGGCTGTACTACACACCAATCGCGGTTCTGAGTGGCTGGGCCACCGTACATTGTCGGCCATACCCGGCGATGGTGCGGTCACGCCCGCGGCCGGGGCGGCCCGCGGGCCCCTGCCCAGGGGTGATGACCCCGTGTCCGTGCGGTGCGGCCGGCCGATTCGAAGCGATGTTCCGGCCTTCTTCCAGGCATAACGAAAATGAACCGCCGGACCCGGTCGAAAACGGTGCAACGTGGGGCTTGGCTCTCTGTAAAGTTACCTCTTGACGTAACTGCGCCCACGATGCACTTTTTTTACATGTGTCTCACGCGGACGGCGGACCCGCCGTAAGGGGCGTGACAGCAGAACACCGGGAGAAGCCGCATGCAGCTCAGGCACGTGAGCCCGGTCAGCCGCGCCCGCCGTCCCCGCCGCGCGCCCTCCCGGCCGTGCGGCGCGCGCGGTCCCGGCGCGTACCGGCGCGGGCGCCGGGGCGGCCGGGGCCGCGCCCCGCGCCCGCCGCCCGGAGCGCGTCCGCCATGCGCGCCGGACCGGGACCCGTTGCGCTGCCGCAGCGGTTTTCGCGGCGGCCGAAACGTCGCCGCGCCGCGTCGCCCGCCGACGCTTCGACGGCCGCCGGGCATGGCGAACACGAGCAAGATCAATATTTGACGTCTAACCGTCCCGAAATGGAATGATCTTGCAGTTGCCGACAAACCGATTCATGACACGTCGAGGAGGAGAGCCGTGCTGGATGCGGTCGACGCCGTGCTCGTCCGCGAGCTCCAGCGGGATGGCAGGGCGACGTTCCAGGCGCTGGCCGATCGCGTCGGGCTTTCCCGCACGGCCGTGCGGGCACGGGTGCAGCACCTTCTCGAAACGCAGGTCGTCCGCGTCGTCGGCATCGTGCACGCCGCCGTCGTGGGCGCGGAGGCGATCGGGCACGTCTCGCTCACCGTGGACGGCTCCGCCCGGGAGGCGGCCGCGGCCGTCGCCGAGCGGCCCGCCGTCAGCTTCGCCGCGCTGATCGCCGGCCCGTACGACCTGGTCGCGCAGGTGCGCACCCGCGACGACGCCGCGCTCGCGGCCGAGGTGGACCTGATCCGGTCCCTCCCCGGCGTGCGCGCGGCGGAGGTGTTCCGGTCGGTGTCCACCGTGCGCGACAAGCACGCGGTGGTGCGCGAGCTCGGCGAGGTCAGCCTCGACGACATCGACTGGCGGCTGCTGCACGAGCTGCAGCGCGACGGGCGCGCCCCCTACACCCGGCTCGCCCAGGTCATCGGCCTGTCGCAGGCCGCCACCCGCGCGCGGGTGGTCCGGCTCATGCGCACCGGCGTCATCCAGGTCACCGGGCTGGCCGACCCGCTCGCCCTCGGCGCCGCCGAGCTCGGCGGGTTCGGCCTCGTGGTGACCGGCGGGCTGCGCAAGGTCGCGGAGGCGGTCGCCGCCCAGGACGGCATCCGCTACCTGGCGACCGGGTTCGGCCGCTACGACATCGTCGGGCAGGCCGAGGCGGCGTCCCGCGCCGAGCTGGTGGCCGTGCTCGACGCCGTCAGGTCCGTGCCCGGCGCGACGGTGCGGGAGTCCTGGCACCACCTGGACGTGGTGAAGGAGTCCTACGCCGTCGAGCTTCCCGAGCAGCGCCTCAACGGGTCGTCCTGACCGACCCGGGCCCCGGCCGCGGCGACCCCCGCGGCCGGGGCGGCACCTCCTAGTCGCGGTCGAGGGCGACCTCCTCCAGGTCCAGCTCGTGCATGACGCGGGTGAGGACCTCGTCGTCGATGCGGCGCTCGTCCCGCAGCCGGACGAACACCCGCCGCTCGGCCGCCAGCATCTCCCGGCGCAGCCGCCGGTACGTCGCGGTCGGCACCTCCTCGCCCGCCGGGCCCGTCCCGCCGCCGAGTCGCTCCCAGGCGCGCAGCTGCCGCTGCTCGGCGATCCGGCGGAGCCGCTCCACCACCGCCTCGTCCAGCCGCTCCGCGGCGTCCAGCTCCTCCAGCCGCTCCAGCGCCGCCCGCGCCGCCGCGTGCTGGGCCCCCGCCTCCGCGACGGTGTCGGCGTAGCGCTCCCGCGCCCCGCCGATGCGCAGCGCGCGGATCAGCGCCGGGAACGTCAGCCCCTGCACGAGCAGCGTCCCGAGGACGGTCGTGAACGTCAGGAACAGGATCAGGTCGCGGCCCGGGAACGGCCCGCCGGCCGCGGTGAACGGGATCGCGAACGCGGCGGCCAGCGACACGACCCCGCGCATCCCCGCCCACGACACCACCGTCAGGCCGCGCCACCCCTGGTCCTCCCGCGCCCGCTCGCGCCGCGACAGCAGCCGGGGGATCCGCGAGGCGGGGAACACCCAGGCGAAGCGCGCCGCCACGGTGACCGCGAAGACCGCGACCGCCCACCAGGCCAGCTGCTGCCAGCTCCGCTCCGACAGGCCGTGCAGGACCGGGCGCACCTGCAGCCCGATCAGCAGGAAGACCACCGACTCCAGCAGGAAGACCATGACCTTCCAGAACGAGTGGCCGATCAGCCGGGTCACCGCCGCCGACTCGGTGGCCCGGTGCCCGAGGTACAGGCCGCTGACGACCACGGCGATCACCCCGGAGGCGTGCACGCTCTCGGCGATCAGGTAGGCCGCGAACGGCGCGACCAGCGCGACGCCGTTCTCCACCAGCGGGTCGTGCAGCCGGGTCCGCAGCCAGTGCAGCGGCGGGCCGAGCAGCAGCCCGACCGCCGCGCCCGCGGCGGCGGCGAACGCGAACCGCCCGACCCCCTCGGCCAGCGTGAACCCGGCGCCCGTCGCCGCCGTCAGCGCCACCCGGAACGCCGTCAGCGCCGTCGCGTCGTTGAACAGGCTCTCCCCGACCAGCACCGTCACCGTCCGGCGCGGCAGCCCGAGGCGCTGCGCGACGCTCACCGCCGCGACCGCGTCCGGCGGCGCCACGATGGCGCCGAGCACGAACGCCGCCGGCAGCGGCAGCCCGGGGACGAGCAGGTGCGCCGCGTAGCCCACGGCGAACGTGGTGAACAGCACCAGCCCGACCGACAGCAGCCCGATCGACCAGGCGTTCTCGCGCATGTTGGCGAACGAGCTCTGCCAGGCCGCCGCGAACAGCAGCGGCGGCAGGAACACGAACAGGACGAACTCGGGGTCCAGCTCGAACTCCGGGATCCCCGGGACGTACGAGACGCCCAGGCCCGCGATCACCAGGATCAGCGGCGACGGCAGCCCGGCGCGCCGCGCCCCCGCGGCCACCATCAGCGCCGCCACCGGGACGGCCAGCAGCCAGAGTGCGTGCGTCGTCTCCACTCGCCAGATCATGACATGACCGGCGGCGCACGGCGGTCGGCCGAGTCACGCGGAGGGGACGCCCGGCACCCGCCCGAGCAGTCCTGCCTGGTCAGTGCGCGTCGCGCCCGGACTCCTTGGCGAAGGCCAGGAAGTCGCGCGCCGCGGGCGGCAGCCGGCGGTGCGCGTGCACGAGCCCGATCATGCGGGTGATCGGCGGCAGGAACGAGCGGACCGCCACGCCCTCGGTGTCCTCGATCTGGTTGCGGTACCACAGCAGGGAGCCCATCCCGGCGCGGACCCAGCCGAGCCACGCGCCCCGCTCGTCGGACTCCACCGCGGCGACCGGGGTCGCGCCGACGCGGCGCAGCACGGCGTCGATCTCGGCGCGCAGGGCGGTGCCGCGGGACGGCAGGACGAGCCGCATGCCGTCCAGCGCCGCGGGCGGCACCGGCTCGCGCACGCGCAGCGCGGGCGGCGAGACCAGCACCACCTCCCGCTGCTCGAACGGGTGCGCGGACATGTCGCCGGGGACGGGCAGGTCGGTGAGCGCGAGGTCGGCGCGGCCCGCGCGCAGCGCCGCCGCGACCTGGTCGCGGTCCTCGCAGCGGACCACCCGGACCCGGGTGGCGGGCTGGTGGCGGGCGAAGCGGGGGACGAGCCGCCCGGTCAGCTCCGGCTCCAGCGACGCGGTGACCGCGATGCGCAGCTCTGCGCCGCGCCCGTTGGCGCGGGCGACCGACAATCCCTCGATCGCCTCGACGGCGTCCAGCGCGACGCGGGCCTGCCGGACGACCTGCTCGCCGACGGGGGTGAGGACGACGCCGCGGCCCGACCGGGCGAACAGCTCGACGCCGAGTTCGCGCTCCAGCTCGCGCACCGCCCGCGACAGCGCGGGCTGGGCCACGTAGAGAGCCTGGGCCGCCGACGTCATCGTGCCGTGGTCGGCGGTCGCCACGACATAGCGCAGCTGCCGCAGATTCATGTGCCGACCGTATGCCACCGAACCGCTCCGGTCCTGGACATAGCCGGAATCGGCCCGGGGGATCGGGCCCCCGGGCCGGTCAGGCGCGCGGTCCGGGCGCCGGACCGTCGGCGGACGCGACGGTGTCCGGCTCCGGCTGCAGCGGCGGCGCCCCGACGGCGCAGTGGCTCCGGCACTCCGGCTGGAGCGCCGCCCCCGACGGGGTCCGCAGCGTGTCGTCGTGGACGGTGAAGAAGGTCAGCGCGGCCCCGGCGACCAGGAGCACGGCGGACACCGCCATCGCCGTCCAGTACCCGCCGGAGAAGGCCGCCGGGTCCGCGAGGGCGTCGCCGGTCAGCCCGGCCAGCGGCGGGATCGCCGCGACCGCCAGCAGCCCGGCGGCCCGCGCCACCGCGTTGTTGACGCCGCTGGCCACGCCCGCGTGCCGGGCGTCGGCGGTGGCGAGGACGGTCGCGGTGAGCGGCGCGACCACCGCCGACAGGCCGAGCCCGAACACCAGCACGGCGGGCAGCACCTCCCGCAGGTAGGAGGCGTCCCGCCCGATCCGGCCGACGAGCAGCATCCCGCCGGCGGCCACCAGCAGCCCCGCGGTCATCGGCAGCCGCGGCCCGACCTTCTGCGCGAGCGCGCCCGCCCGCGCGGACAGCAGCAGCATCAGCACGGTCACCGGCAGCAGCGCGGCCCCCGCCGCGATCGGCGAGAACCCGCTCACGACCTGGAGGTTCAGCACGACCAGGAAGAACAGCACGCCCATCCCGCCGTACATCAGGAACGTGACGACGTTGACGGCGGAGAACTGCCGGGAGCCGAACACGCCGAGCGGCAGCATCGGCTGCGGTACCGCGCCCGAGCCGCCGCGCCGCGCGCCCGGCAGCCGCCGGCCCCGGCCGCGGGTCCGCTCGACCAGCACGAACCCGGCGGCGGCCGCCACGCCCAGCACGGCCGCCGCCCCGATCACCGGCGGCGCGGCGTTGCCGCCCGGCGCCTCGGTGAGCGCGTACGTCGTCCCGGCCAGCGCCAGCGCCGCCAGCGCCGCGCCGAGCACGTCGAACCGCCCGTGCGCGTCCGGGTCGGCGCTCTCCGGGACGTGCCGCAGCGACACCAGCACCACCAGCGCGGACAGCGGCACGTTCAGCAGGAACACCCACCGCCACCCGGCCGCCTCCACCAGCCAGCCGCCCGCGAACGGGCCGATCGCCGCCGCGACGCCGCCGAGGCCCGACCAGGCGCCGACCGCGCGGGGCCGGTCGTCGGCGGCGAACGACGACTGGATGATCGCCAGCGACCCCGGTGTGAGCAGCGCCCCGCCCACCCCCTGCAGCGCCCTCGACAGGATCAGCATCTCGATGTTCGCCGCGAGCCCGCACAGCACGGACGCGGCGGCGAACCACACGACGCCGATGAGGAACACCCGGCGCCGCCCGAACCGGTCGCCGAGCGACCCGCCGAGCAGGATGAACCCGGCGAGCGTCAGCGTGTAGGCGTTGACCGTCCACTGCAGGCCGGAGATGTCGGCGTCCAGGTCCCGCCCGAGGGCGGGCAGCGCCACGTTCACGACCGTCGAGTCGAGCAGCGCCACGCCCGACCCGAGCACGGTCGCCAGCAGGATCCAGCGCCCCGGCCCGCTTCGCAGCGGGACGTCCGGCATCAGACGATCAGTTCATCGACGAAGCACCAGCGCCAGTCCTCATCCGGCTCGAACGACCGGACGACCGGGTGCCCCTCCTTCTGGAAGTGCGCGGTGGCGTGCCGCATGGGGGAGGAGTCGCAGCAGCCCACATGCCCGCAGCCGAGGCACAGCCGCAGGTGCACCCACCGCGTCCCCTCCTCCAGGCACTCCTGGCATCCCTGCGGAGTGCCGGGCGGCGGATCGGTCGCCGGAAGGGATTGCACGTGCTCACAAAAGCCCATATGTGCATGGTGCCACGCGGACGGTCAGGGGATCACCAATGGTCGGGGCTGAACGGCTCGTCCTCGGGGCGGGCCGACTCCGACAGCAGCCGCAGGTCCGACTCGACCATCATCGTCACCAGGCCCTCGAACGTGACCTCCGGCTCCCAGCCGAGCTGCTCGCGGGCCCTCTTCGGGTCGGCGCACAGCAGGTCGACCTCCGCCGGACGCGTGTACTTGGCGTCCAGGACGACGTGGTCCTCCCAATTCAGGCCCGCGGTGCGGAACGCGAACTCCACCAGCTCCCGCACCGACTGCGTTTGGCCCGTTCCGATGACGAAGTCCTCGGGGGAGTCCTGGGCGAGCATCAGCCGCATCGCGCGGGCGTAGTCGCCCGCGTAGCCCCAGTCGCGGCGCGCGTCCAGGTTGCCGAGGCGCAGCTCCTGGGCCAGGCCCAGCTTGATGCGCGCCGCGCCCAGCGACACCTTCCGCGTGACGAACTCGGCGCCGCGGCGCGGCGACTCGTGGTTGAACAGGATCCCGCTGACCGCGAACATCCCGTAGGACTCGCGGTAGTTCTGCGTGATGTAGTGCCCGTAGCTCTTCGCGACCCCGTACGGGCTGCGGGGGTGGAACGGGGTCCGCTCGTTCTGCGGCGTCTCCCGGACCATCCCGAACATCTCCGACGACGACGCCTGGTAGAAGCGGATCTGCTCGCGGTCGGGCGTCCGGGACGGGCTGATGCCCGACACCACGCGGATCGCCTCCAGCATCCGCAGCACGCCCATGCCGGTGACCTCGGCGGTGAGCTCGGCCTGCTGCCAGGACATGGGGACGTAGGAGATCGCGCCCAGGTTGTAGACCTCGTCGGGCTGCACCCGCTCCACCGCCGAGATCAGGCTGCCCTGATCCAGCAGGTCGCCGGCGGTGATCTGCACGTCGCCGATGTGCTTGCGCAGCCGCGACACGTGGGGGTTCGCCTGCCCCCGCACCAGGCCCCAGACCTCGTATCCCAGCTCAAGCAGATGCTCGGCCAGATACGAGCCGTCCTGTCCGGTGATGCCGGTGATGAGTGCTCGCCTGGACAGCGGATCCTCCATGGCTGAAATAGGTCGATGCGAGGCCCACCGCGGTGAACCCGGGGTGAGCGTGAAATATGAGATTACCGACCACGACGGGGCGATGACGAGGGAGGGCTCCGTTTGAACCGAATTCACTTCTGGTTCGCCCGCCGCGGCCCACTTCACCGGCGAGACCCCCGGCGCGGCGGGCGGCCGGCGGCGGGCTAGAGGGCGGCCTCGCGCTGGCGGGCGCGGTAGGCGGCGACGTGCATGCGGTTGCCGCAGGTGCGGCTGTCGCAGTAGCGGCGGCAGCGGTTGCGGGACAGGTCGACCAGGACGCGTGCGCAGTCCGGCGCCTCGCAGGTGCGCAGCCGGTCCAGCTCGCCGGCGGCCACCACGTACGCCAGCGCCATCCCGCAGTCGGCGGCCAGGTGCTCCCCGAGCGGCGCGCCCGGCGCGAAGAAGTGCACGTGCCAGTTGTAGCCGTCGTGGTCGGTCAGGTGCGGGGTGGTGCGGACCTCGCCGACGACCGCGTTGATCCGCCGGACGGCGGACGGCACGTCGCCGGCGCGGAACACCTCGTGGAACCGGGCCCGCAGGTCCAGCACCCGGAGCAGGTCGGCCTCGGTGAGCGCGCCCACGTCGCTGAACGCGTTGCGGTCCACGAACGCGCGCAGGCCGTCCAGCCCGCCGAGCTCCTCGGCGCCGGACGTCGCCGCACCGGTGTTGATCAGGTCGACGACGACGGCGAGGGCGTGCTCGGTGTCATGAGTGAAGATCACGATGACTCCAGTCTCGGGGGACCGGGGCGGTCGTGCTCCCGGCTCCGTCGCCGGGGCCGGATCGCGGCCCGTGGCCTCCACCCTATGACGCGGGCCGCGCCGGGCGCGGCCCGCCCCGGCGGGACGCGGCGGCGCGCCCGGTGGCCCGATCCGGCCGGAACGTTCCACCGGGGGCCGCGGACTCGGCGCCCTCCCGCCGGGTGGCGTCAGCGCTCGTAGTGCGGGTCGGCGACGACCGGGTAGTAGGCGTCGGTGTGCTGGACGCGCATCGTGACCGCCGTCCCGTCCAGCGTGTAGTCGGCCTTGACCTGGCGGAACATCGAGTCGCTCGCCCAGGGGTTGTAGAGCCGGCCCACGGTGGCGCCGTAGCGGAGGTGGACGACGTCGTAGCCGCCGGACGGCATCGACTCCAGGACCAGGCCGTCGGCCAGGGACACGGTGAAACGGAACTCCGAGGGCGCGTCGGGCCCGTGGATCACCGTGAGCAGCCGCACCCCCCCGGCCGTCGTCTGCGCGACGATGTCGGTGTCGACGTCCACGCCGACGAACACCCGCAGGCTGGGGCGCAGCACCTGCGCGACCGTGTCGGCGGCGGTGAGGTCGATGCCGAGGTGGATGCGCTGCCCGTCCCTGGTCGGCACCCACACCCCGTCACGGGCTCGCTGGCCCCACGCGACGTCGGGGTTCTCCATCTCCTGCGGCTCGTTCTTGCCCCGCGCGACCAGAATCCTGGAGGCGGCGCTCATCGCCGCGGCAGCCCCGTCCCGTGCATGCCTCATGACGGGCCCCCTCGCCTTCTTTCATCACTCGCGTGACCACGCGCTCGTCCTGGCTTCGGCACGGGCGGGGCGGACCGGGTGCGCCCCGCCCTGCCGCTGGTCATTTGGTGACGTTCGCCCCGTGCGTCGTTGGACCTTACACCACGCTTATCCGCGCCGGTCGGACCGGGCGGAGAACCTCCCCGCGGCCGGTCCCGGCCGCTGCGGGCAGGGGTGACGTAGCGCGTCCGGCCCTGCACGCAGCGGGCCGCGGGCCGCCCGCGAACGGACGGCCCGCGGCGCTCGCACGGGTCCCTCGCTAGGCCAGGGCGGGCTCCCCCGTGGTGACGCTCGCGGTCAGGTCGGCGAGGGCCTCGCTCAGCCGGTCCAGGGCGCTCGCGATCCACGGCAGCGCCGCGGGCGCGGGGGACGCCAGGGCGGCGCGGCGCTGCTCGTCGTCCTCCCCGTAGAGCAGGCTCGGCGCCACCCGCATACGCAGCGCCGACGGCGCGTCCCCGAACGAGCTGCCGGGCAGGACGCCGACCCCGTACCGCTCCAGCAGCAGGCCGGTGAGGTCGGCGGCCGTGCGGACGCCGTGGTTCTCCCGCAGGACGTCCCGCAGCGGCCCGAAGTCGGGGTAGACGTAGAAGGCCGCCTCCGGACGCCGGACCCGGGCGCCCGCGGCGGCGAACCGGTCGGCGACCGCGCCGGTGACCGCGGCGTGCAGCCGCCGGCTGCGGTCGACGTGCTCGACCAGTTCCGGCGGCTCGGCGAAGGCGTAGGCGGCGGCGTGCTGCATCGGGGCGGGGGCGCTCGACCAGATCTCGCTCGCCACCCCGAGCAGGCTGTCGCGCAGCGCGCCGCCGAACGGCCCGTCCGGCAGCCGCGCGACGCCCAGCCGCCAGCCGCCCGCGGCGAGGCTCTTGCTCAGCGCGGTCGTCACGACGGTCCGCTCCGGCGCGTACCGGGCCGGGCTCGGCACCGTCCGCCCCGGCTCGTGCACGAGGTCGCGGTAGATCTCGTCGGAGATGATGACCAGGTCGTGCTCGCGCGCGACCGCGCACAGCCGCCGGACGGTGTCCTCCGACGCCAGCGTCCCCGTCGGGTTGTCGGGCAGCGTCACCACGACCGCGCGCACGACGCGCCCCCGCGCGCGGGCCCGCACCACGGCGTCGGCCAGCAGGGCCGGGCTCGGCACGCCGCCCTCGCCCGGCGGGGTCGCCACGCGGATGGGCGCCGCGCCCGCGAGCGACGCCTGCGCCGCGTAGCTCACCCAGCTCGGCGCCGCCACGACGACGTCGCCGCCGAGCGAGGTCAGCAGCGCGAACAGCAGCGGCTTGCTGCCGGGCCCGGCGACCATCGCGGACGGGTCGGTGGGCAGCCCGCGCCGCGCCCAGTACCCGGCCGCGGCGGCGCGCAGCGCGGCCGACCCGGCGACCGGGCCGTAGGCGCCCCGGCCGGCGGCCGACTCCAGCTCGCGGATCAGCGCGGGGTGGATCGGGATCCCGGCCTCGCCGAAGCCGAGGGGCAGCACGCGCTCGCCCGCCCGGCGCTTGCGGGCGATCGCCTCGTTGACCGCGAGGGTCGCCGACAGGGGAACCGGGCGCGGTGCGAACGACAGCGGCCGGACGGACGCGGACTCATTGTGGGCAGGCATCAATACTCCAAAGGGCATGACGAAATAACGGTGGGTAACCGTGGAATCCCCGTGTGCGACCCGGCCGGGCTCGCTTCACTCTTGCCCGCTGCAAGCATCATTACAAGCGAGTCTCATCGATGGTTACCGTAAGCTGTTCTTATGCTCGAATTGCGCCGGCTGCGGTTGCTCGCCGAATTCGCCCGCCGCGGCAGCATCGCCGCGACCGCGGCCGCCCTCGGCTACACCCCGTCGGCGGTCTCCCAGCAGCTCGCCGCGCTGGAGCGGGAGGCCCGCGTCCCGCTGCTGGACCGCACCGCCCGCAGCGCGGAGCTGACCGACGCCGGGCGCCGCCTCGCCGAGCGCGCCGAGGAGATCCTCGGCCTGGTCGAGACGGCCGAGGCGGAGCTGTCGGCGCAGGCCGACGCCCCCTCGGGGCGGGTCGTGGTGACCGCGTTCCCGACCGCCGCCGTCGCCTTCGCCCCCGCGCTGGCGCGCAGCCTGGGCGAGCATCCCGGGCTCACGTTCGTGCTGCGGCAGACCCCGCCCGGCACCGGCATCCGCCAGGTGCAGAGCGGCGAGGTCGACATCGCGCTGATCGACGACTGGACGGGCAAGGTCCCCGACCAGGCGCCCGCCGCGCTGGAGTTCTTCCACCTGCGCCGCGACCCGCTCGTCCTGGTCGTGCCCGAGGCCCATCCGATGTCGGACCCGGACCGGCCGGTCGACCTGGAGCGGCTCCGCGAGGAGGCGTGGCTGGCCGCGCCGCCCGGCGAGCCGTCCCGGCAGGCCGTCGAGCGGCTGCTGGACACCGTCGGCGGCGCCCGTCCGGTGCCCTGGGAGTTCGAGGGGCTGCACACGATCCTGAGCCTGGTGGCGCGGGGCATCGGCATCACCGCGGTGCCCGCGCTGGCGCTCGCCGCCGGCGACCGGGGCGTGGCGGTGCGGCGGATCCCCGAGTGCACGCTCGCCCGCGAGGTGTACGCCGTCACCCGCACCGCGAGCGTGCGCAGGCCGTCGGTGGCGGTGACGCTGCGCGCCATCTACGCCGCAGCGCGGGACGCCCAGCCCGTACCGCCCGTGGACTGACCGGCACCCATGGCCGGAGCGGGCCGGAGCGGGCCGGTGCCGTCCCGGTTCAAGGGTCTGCGGGGCGCACCCCAAATGAGCGCCGACCCCGGATAAGGGCTCGGGGGAGGGGGACCTAGAGTCGGAGGGAAGCCGGAGGCAGCGGTTCGATCGTGGCCGCATCCGGCCGCGACCCGCACCCGGCGGCTCCCGGAGCCGAACTAACGAGGGAATCGGCCGCGCAGAGCGAATCGTCTGAAAAGGGACGGACGCCTGCGGATCATCACGTACCGTGGGGCGAATCGTGAGCACATCCGAGTTCATGCACACCGATCGGGGAGCACAGTACTCGATGGAACCAACGGCGATCGCGCCCGGGGCGCCGGGCGGCCTCACCGGGCCGCCCGAGGAGAGGGACGGCCAGGGGCCGCCCGGCGGGCACCACGCGTTCGAGCTGCCGCGGGTGACCGCGCTGCTCCTGCACGCGCTCCCGCGCTTCGTGGAGGGCGTGATCGCCCCGGTGGCGGTGTTCTACACCGCGCTGGTGCTCCTCGGGCTGAACGGCGCGCTGGTCGCCGCGGTCGCCTGGGTCTACGGCGGCATCATCTACCGGTACGTGAGCAAGCGGCCGGTGTCGGGGCTGCTGCTGCTGGCCGCGGTCGGTGTGACCGTCCGCGCGGGCCTGGCGGCGGCCACGCACAGCGCGGTCATCTACTTCCTGCAGCCGACGCTCGGCACGCTCTGCGTGAGCCTGGCGTTCCTCGCCTCGGTGCCGCTCGGCAAGCCGCTCGCGATGAAGCTCGCCAAGGACATGGCGCCGATCCCCGACGCCTTCTACAAGAACGACCGGGTGCACCGGTTCTTCCTGAAGATCTCGCTGCTGTGGTCGGCGGTCCTGCTGGCCAACGTCGGCGTCAGCCTCTGGATGCTGTTCAACGAGTCGATCAGCACGTACCTGTGGATCCGCACCGGCATCGTCGCCGGCCTGGGCGGGATCGGCATCGCCATCTCGGTCTGGGGGTTCAAGCGCGTCGTGCGCCGCATCAACCGCGAGCCCGCTTCCGCCGGCACGGCGGCGGCCTGAGCAGCGGTTCCCCGTCGAACGCCCCGAACTTCCCCGAGGTTCGGGGCGTCTCCATATGTAGGTAGATTCACCGTACACGGGGTGAATTCGACGGGCTTGGGGGATTTGTGGCGATCAAGGGTCGTGCGGGGGTCGTGCTGGCCGGCGGCACGGGCGCGGTGGCGATGCTCGTGACCGGCTGCGGCGCCGGCGGCGAGGGCAAGCTGGCCTCGGGCGGATCGGACACCGAGGTGACGATCACCCCCGCCGACGGGACCGCCCAGGCCAAGCCGGACGGCACCATCGAGGTGAAGACCTCGGACGGCAGGCTGCAGAACGTGACCGTCCAGGGCGAGGGCGCCACCATCACCGGGACGTTCGGCGACGGCCACCGGACGTGGCGCTCCACCCGCACGCTGACGCCCGGGACGTCCTACACCGTCACCGCGCAGGCCCGCGACGACGGCAAGGTCCGGACGGTGACGAGCGCGTTCACCACGCTCAAGCCGGCCAAGACGCTGTCGATCGTGGACGTCACCCCCAATGTGAAGGGGGAGAAGGTCGGCATCGGCATGCCGATCTTCGTCAGGTTCGACCGCCCGGTCACCGACAAGGCCGCCGTGGAGCGGACGCTGCGCGTCACCCCGGACAAGCCCGTCGAGGGCGCCTGGCGATGGGTGGCGCCCGACCAGGCCGTCTACCGGACGAAGACGTACTGGCAGCCGCACCAGACCGTCCGCTTCCACGCGGCGCTGGCCGGAGTGAACGCCGGCGGCGGCGTGTACGGGGCCAAGGACGCCCAGGCGGCGATCAGCATCGGCGCCGCGCAGATCACCACCGGCGACCTGGGCGAGCACACGATGACGGTGAAGCGGGACGGCGAGAAGCTGCGCACGATCCCGTTCAGCGCCGGCAACGGGCAGACGCGGGAGTACACCACCACCAGCGGCGTCCACCTGCTGATGGAGAAGGGCAACCCCGTCACGATGATCTCTCCCGGCCGCAAGGAGGGCGACCCCGGCTACTACAAGACGGTCGTCAACTACGCGGTCCGCTTCTCCAACAGCGGCGAGTACGTCCACTCGGCGCCCTGGTCGGTCGGCTCGCAGGGGTCGGCGAACGTCAGCCACGGCTGCATCAACGTCAGCCCGTCCCATGCGAAGTGGTTCTACGACACCATGCAGCGCGGCGACGTCATCAAGCTGACCGGGTCCGACCGCGAGGTCGAGTGGGACAACGGCTGGAGCTTCTGGCAGATGTCCTTCGCCAAGTGGAGCCAGGGCAGCGCCCTCCGCTAGGCGCCCGGAGCGGCGGTGCCGCCCTTGGCAACGCTTTGATCTCGGACACCGGCCAAAACCCCGGGTCATGGCATGATCGACGGATTTTGTCGCTAATGTCTCTGGGATAGACGGCGGGGTATCGGGAGGTCGTGGTGCAGCGGAGGGTTTCCGCAGGGGTCCGGGCTGGCGCGGGGTTGGCGGGGGCCGTGCTCCTCCTCACGACCGCCTGCAGCGGAGGCGGAGAGAAGGACTCCGGCGTCACCGTCGGGGAGAAGGCCGACGCGAGCGTCCCGGAGGTGACGATCGACCCGGGCAACGGCAACACCAAGGCCGCGCCCGAGGACGGTGTCGTCGTCACGGCCGCGGGCGGCACGCTCGAACAGGTCACCGTGCTCCTCAAGGGCAAGCCGGTGGCCGGGAAGATGGCCGCCGACAAGACGAAGTGGCAGTCGCGCACGCTGCGTCCGGGTGCCAAGTACCAGGTCACCGCGGTCGCCAAGAGCCCTGAGGGCAAGTCGACCACGGTCAACGCCACGTTCGCGACGGTGAAGGCCGCGAGCAAGCTGGAGATCGCCGACGTCACGCCGAGCAGCAACGAGAAGGTCGGCGTCGGCATGCCGATCCAGGTCGTGTTCAACCGCTCGGTCGCCGACAAGAAGGCCGTGGAGAAGGCGCTGGAGGTCAAGTCCACCAAGCCCGCCACCGGGGCGTGGCACTGGATGAACGACACCACCGTCGTCTTCCGGACGAAGAACGGCCAGTACTGGCAGCCGAACCAGAAGGTCATGCTCCGGGCGAGGCTGGCCGGGGTGAAGTCGGGCAAGCGGACGTACGGCATGTCCGACTACAAGCGCACGTTCCGCATCGGCGACTCGCACATCACCCACATCAGCACCAAGAGCAAGAAGGCCGTCGTCAAGAAGAACGGCAAGAAGGTCCGCAGCTGGCCCATCAGCGCGGGCCGCGGCGGGCGCGTGGTCAACGGCGTCGACACCTTCCTCACCACCAGCGGCATCCACCTGACCATGGGCAAGGAGAACCCGGCGATCATGACGTCGGAGTGGATGGGCGTCGATCCGAAGGACAAGAAGAACGGCGGCTACAAGGAGGTCATCCCGTTCGCGGTGCGGATCTCCAACAGCGGCGAGTACGTCCACTCGATGGCCGGCACCGTCTGGGCGCAGGGCCGCCAGAACGTCAGCCACGGCTGCGTCAACTCCCCGCCCAAGGACGCCCAGTGGTTCTACAACTTCTCCTACCGCGGCGACCCGGTGATCATCACCGGCAGCAAGCGGGGCCTGGACTGGAACAACGGCTGGAGCTACTACGAGATGTCGTGGAGCCGGTGGGTCAAGGGCGGCGCCCTCGACCGCACCGTCTCCACCGCGTGACGCCCGGACCCTGACGCCCGGATCCCGACACCGGGCGGGCGTTCGCCGGGTCCGCGATCGGGAAGGGGCCGGGACACGGCCGTCCAACGATCGGGGGTCCGGTGACCGAATCCGCGCGACCGCTCCGGCTCCGCCGCCGCGTCCGGCGCGGGGCGCACCGCGCCCTGCGCCGCGCGGCGCTGCGGACCCTGCGCCCGCTGCGGCCGCGGCGCCGCGTCCCGCCGCCCGGTGACCGCCCGCGCGTCCGCGTCCTGCTGCAGAACGCGCACGGGACGGGCGGCACGATCCGCACGGTGCTCAACCTGTGCGGGCACCTGGCCCGCGACCACGACGTCGAGATCGTCAGCGTGCTGAGGCGGAGCCGCACGCCGTTCTTCCCGGTCCCCGCCGGAGTCGCGGTGACCTACGCCGACGACGGCCTCGCCCGCGCGAACCGGGCGGCCCGGCTCCTGGCCCGGCTGCCGAGCCTGCTGACACCGGTCGACGAGGCGTCGTTCCGGCACATGACCCTCTGGACGGACGTCCGCCTCCTGCGCGCCCTCTACGCCGCGCCGGCGGACGTGCTCATCGCCACCCGGCCCTCCCTGGTCCTGCTGGCCGCCGAACTCGGCCCGCGCGGCGTCGCGACGATCGGGCAGGACCACATGGACCTCGGCTCCTACCGGCCCGCGCTCCGCCGCGAGGTCGTCCGCGCCTACCGGCGGCTCACCGCCCTCGCCGTGCTCACCGAGGCCGCCCGCGCCGACTACGGGCGGGCGCTGGCCGGCTCGGGCGTCCGCGTCGTCGCGATCCCGAACGCGGCGCCGCCGCTGCCCGGGCCGCCGTCCCGCCGCGAGCACCGGGTCGTGCTCGCGGCCGGGCGGCTCGTCCGCACCAAGGGCTTCGACCTGCTGCTGCGCGCCTACGCGCCGATCGCCGCCGAGCACCCCGGCTGGACCCTGCGCGTCTTCGGCTCCGGGGTGCGCCGGGACCGGCTCCGCGCGCTGATCGCCGACCTCGGCCTCACCGGCCGGGCCGAGCTGCGCGGCCGGACCCGCGACCTGCCCGCCGAGATGCGGCGCGCCTCGGTCTACGTCCTGTCGTCGCGCCGGGAGGGGATGCCGATGGTCGTCATCGAGGCGATGGGCATGGGCCTGCCGGTCGTGTCGTTCGACTGCCCGTACGGTCCCGCCGAGCTGATCACCTCCGGCGAGGACGGGCTGCTCGTCCCGGCCGGCGACGTCGGCGCCCTCACCGCGGCGATCCGCGAGCTGATCGAGGACCCCGGCCTGCGCGACCGGCTCGGTGAGCGCGCCCTGCGCTCCGTGCGCCGGCATGACATCGACCACATCGGCCCCCGCTGGTCGGGCCTCATCGCGTCGGTCGCCCCCGGCGGGCGGGGCGGACGCGCCGGATCGCCGCGGCAGCCCTGATGCGGAGCACCGGGCGGGCACGGGAATACTGGCGGTGTGAGTGAGGAGTCCCGATCCGGCGCCGAGCGCGCCCGGCTCGTCCTGCCGGAGCTGAAGCTGGACGATCTGCTGGCCGAACTGCAGTCCCGGCTGGAGGCGGCCCGGTCGACGCGCGACCGCGTGCACGCGCTGCTGGAGGCCGTCGTCTCGATCGGCGGCGAGCTCGATCTGGCGACGGTGCTGCGGCGCATCGCCGAGGCCGCCGCCACCCTGGTCGACGCCCGCTACGGCGCCCTCGGCGTGATCGGGGAGGAGGGCGAGCGGCTCGTCCGGTTCGTCACGACCGGGGTGAGCGACGAGGAGATCGAGTCGATCGGGCACTGGCCGCACGGCGAGGGCATCCTCGGGCTGCTGATCCGGGAGCCGCGCGCGCTGCGGCTCCAGGACCTCGCCGAGCACCCCGCGTCGTCGGGCTTCCCGGCGAACCATCCGCCGATGCGGACGTTCCTGGGCGTGCCGATCCGGGTGCGGGACGAGGTGTTCGGCAACCTCTACCTCACCGAGAAGGCCGGCGGCGGCCCCTTCGAGGAGGAGGACGAGGTCGTGGTGACCGCGCTGGCCACGGCCGCCGGCGTCGCGATCGAGAACGCCCGGCTGTACGAGGAGACGCGGCGCCGGGAGCGGTGGCTGGAGGCGTCCGCCGAGATCTCCACCGCGCTGCTGTCGGGCACCGACACCCACGACGTCATCGACCTCGTCGCCCGGCGGGCCCGGGAGATCGCCGGCGCGCGGCTGAGCAGCGTCACGCTGGTGGACGAGACGGGCCGCGCGGCCGTGCTGGCGGCGGCGGACGGCGAGGGCGCCCACCACCTGCGGGGCAAGCGGCTCGTGCTGGAGCGCTCGGTCTCGGGGCGGGTGTTCGCCGAGGGGACCGCGCTGCGGCTGGCCGACGGCTCGGCGGCGGTGCGGGAGGCGGGCGCGCCGGCGGACGTGCCGGTCGGGCCGCTGCTGGTGGTGCCGCTCGGCACCGGCCCGTCCGCGCGCGGCACGATCACCGTGATCAACCCGCCGGGCGGCGCGCTGTTCTCCGATGGGACGCGGCGGCTGCTGGAGGCGTTCGCCGGGCAGGCGGCGGTCGCGCTGGAGCTGGCCGACCGGCGCCGCGACACCGAGCGGCTGGCGCTGCTGGAGGACCGCGACCGGATCGCCAAGGATCTGCACGACACCGTCATCCAGCGGCTGTTCGCGACCGCGATGACGCTGATGGCCGCCATCAAGATCACCCAGAAGCGGGAGGTCGCGACGCGGGTGCAGCGGGCGGTGGACGACCTGGACGACACCATCCGGCAGATCCGCTCCACCATCTTCGCGCTGCAGGCGCCGCCGGACGAGGAGTCGCTGCGCAGCCGCGTGCACGCGATGGTCGACGCCGCCGCCGAGCGCCTGGGGTTCGCGCCGTCGGTGCGGCTCGCCGGGCTGCTGGACACCGCGGTCGCCGATCCGGTCGGCGAGCAGCTCCTCGCGGTCGTGCAGGAGGCGCTGTCGAACGTGGCCCGGCACGCCCGCGCCGGCGAGGCCGCCGTCGTCATCGACGTCGGCGACGACCTCACGCTCCGGGTCGAGGACGACGGCGTCGGCATCCCCGCGGGCGGCCGCCGCAGCGGCCTGCGCAACATGCGCGAGCGCGCCGAGGACCTCGGCGGGTCCTTCAGCACCCGGGCCCGCGCCGGCGGCGGCACGATCCTGGTGTGGCGGGTCCCGCTCAAGGACGCCTAGCCGCCCGGCCGGTTCAGTCGCCTTCGAGGAGGCCGCGGACGTAGGCGGCCTGGCCGGCGTGCTGGAGGTCGTCGGAGATCACGCTGATCAGCCGCACCCCGAGTGTGACCGGCGGGTCCCATGCGCGGTCCACGACGCGTTCCAGGTCGCCGTCGGTCAGCGTGGACACGTATTTCACGGTCCGGTCGTGGACGGCGTCGTGGTAGCCCGTCAGCAGGTCCGCCGAATCCACCCGGACGTCCGCGACATCGCCGGGCGTGTGCCCGTACCCGGTGTCGGACGGGTCGAACGGCAGGCCGAACCGGTCGGCCCAGCCGTCGTCCGTCCACGCCTGCGCGGTGCCGGCGGCTCCGGCGACGTGGTCGTCCTGGATGCGGGTGAGATGCCAGACGAGCCACGCGATCGAGTTGGCACCCTCGGCCGGCCGGTGGACGAGCTGCCGCGGGGAGAGCCCGCCGGCCGCGCGGTGGACGACCTCCCGGATCCTGCCGAACCCGTCGGTGAGCAATTGCGCACTGGTCATTGGAACGACGCTACCCCGATCGGGACGGATCTCCCGGCCCGGGCGGGGCCTGTTCGCCGGCGGGCGCGCGGGCGGGCAGCCGGACGGTCACGACGAGCCCGCCGCCGGGGCGCGGCGCGGCCGTCACCGTGCCGCCGTGCGCGGTCGCCGTCGCCCGGACGATCGACAGCCCCAGCCCGGAGCCGCGGTCGGAGCGCACCCGGTCGTTGCCGAGCCGCCGGAACGGCTCGAAGATCGTCTCGACCTCGTAGCCGGGGACGGCCGGCCCGGTGTTGGCGATCTCCAGCTCGGCCCAGCCGCCCCGGCCGCGGGTGGCGAGCGACAACTCGCCACCGTCGTGGTTGTGCCGGATCGCGTTCTCGACGAGGTTCTGCACGAGCCGCTCCACGAGCACCGGATCGCCGGACGCGGGCGCCGGGCCGAGCCGCCGGCCGGTGGTCACGCCGTGCTCGCGCGCCTCGGGCGCGGACTGCTCCAGGACGTGCGCCGCCACCTCCGCGAGGTCGAGCGGCGCCGCGTCCACCACGACGTCCTCGGTGCCCGCGAGGGTGAGGAGCCCGTCGATGAGCCGCTCGTGCCGTCCGTTCACCACCAGCAGCGACTCGCCGAGCCGCTTGACGTCGTCGGTCGCGTCCGGGCGGCGCACCGCCACGTCCACCAGCGTCCGGTTGATGGCGAGCGGGGTGCGCAGCTCGTGCGAGGCGTTCGCCACGAACCGCCGCTGCCCGTCGAACGCCCGCGCCAGCCGGCCGAGCATGGTGTCGAAGGTGTCGGCCAGCTCCTTCACGTCGTCGCGCGGCCCCTCGTAGGAGATGCGCTCGGTGAGGTCGTGGCTGCGCGCCACCCGCCGCGCCGTCTCGGTGATCGTGTGGACGGGGCGCAGCGCCCGGTCGGCGAGCAGCCAGCCGAACCCGAGCCCGGCCGCGGCCACCAGCCCGAGCGCCACGCCGCCCTGGGTGAGCAGCGCGTTCAGCGTCTCGCGCTGGTAGTTCTCCCGCTCCTTGGTCAGCACCCCCTCCACCCGCCGGACGGTGGTCTCCGCGGGCGGCCCGCCGGGCGGCGGCGTGAGCGACCACTCGGCGGGGCCGCTGGTGAAGACCTGGTTCACGTCGACCGGGTCGGCCTTCCTCGGCAGGCTGTTCTGCAGGAGCAGGTAGGTCAGCCCGAGCAGGACGATCCCGGCGCACAGGAACAGGCCCGTGTACAGCAGCGTGAGCCGCATCCGGATCGTCGGCCGCAGCCGCTCGCCGAGGTGCGTCATGGAATCCGGTACCCCACTCCCGGGACGGTCTCGATGACCGGAGGGTCGCCGAGCTTGCGGCGCAGCTTCATCAGCGTCACCCGGACGGTGTTGGTGAACGGGTCGGTGTGCTCGTCCCACACCTTCTCCAGCAGCCGCTCGGCGGACACGATCGTCCCCTCCGCGCGCAGCAGCTCGGCGAGCAGCCCGAACTCCTTGCGGGCCAGGTGCACGTACCGGCCGTCCCGGTACACCTCCCGGCGGGCCGGGTCGAGCCGGATCCCGGCGCGCTCGAGCGCCGGCGGCGCCGCCGGGCGGGCCCGCCGGCCGAGCGCCTGCACCCGCGCCACCAGCTCCTCGAACGCGAACGGCTTGGTCAGGTAGTCGTCCGCGCCGAGCCGCAGCCCGTCGACCCGCGCCGGGACGGTGACGGCGGCGGTGAGCATCAGCACCCGGACGAGCGCGCCGGACTCCACGACCGCGCGGCACACGTCGTCGCCGTGCACCACGGGCAGGTCCCGGTCCAGGACGAGCACGTCGTAGTCGTTGACGCCGAGGCGCTCGAGCGCGGCGTCCCCGTCGTAGACCACGTCCACGGCGAGGGCCTCGGCCCGCAGCCCCTCGGCGATCGAGTCGGCGAGCATCCGCTCGTCCTCGGCGATCAGTACCCGCACGTCCGCCGCCCCCTGTCCCGCGCCGCCGTTCCTGCCGGGACCAGCTTGGGGGAGCGGGCGTAACGCCGGCATAACGCGATCCGGTTACGCCGGGGTTACCCGGCCGGCGCTGGACTGGCCCCCGCCGCCGGCGCACCGCCCGGCGGAGGCGACCAAGGAGAACGACCGATGCGACGACAGACGCTCGCGGCGCTGGCGCTCGTCCCCGGCCTCGTCCTCGGGCTGCAGGCCTGCGGGGGAGACGGCGGCGGCGCGGGTGGGAGCGCTACCGCGAAGGGCGCGAGCGACGACGCGAAGCTGCGCGAGTTCGCCCAGTGCATGCGCAAGAACGGGGTGGACATGCCGGACCCGAAGGACGGCAAGGTCGAGATACGAGCGTCCGCCGAACCCGGCGGGCCCGGCGCGGGCCCGAAGGACGACTCCGAGATGGAGGCCGCGCAGAAGAAGTGCGCGCACCTGATGCCGAACGGCGGCAAGCCGCGCAAGCCCAAGCCGGAGGAGATCGCCAAGATGCGCGCCTTCTCCAAGTGCATGCGCGACCACGGCGTCGGCGAGTTCCCCGACCCCAAGCCCGACGGCACGATGCTGCTCAAGGCCGGTCCCGGCACCGGCATCGACCCCGAGAGCACGGAGTTCAAGGCGGCGCAGAAAGTATGCGACAAGCTCCAGCCGGGTGGGATGGGGCTGTCCAGCAAGAAGGGCGACGACTAGTGCCGAGGACGCGCACCATCGTCCTGAGCGCGGCCGGGGTGGTCGTGGTCGGCGGTGCGGGCCTCGCGACCGCCGGCCTCGGCGGCGGTGGCGACCCCGCCGCCGCGCGCGGCTCGCTGCCGCCCGCGACCGCGCCGATCGAGCGGACCACGCTCGTCGAGACCCAGGACGTCGACGGGACCCTCGGCTACGGCGGCACCCGCACCGTCACCGCCGCCGGTCGCGGCACCCTGACCTGGCTGGCCGCCCCCGGGGCGGTGGTCTCCCGGGGGCGGCCGGTCTACCGGGTCGACGACGGGCCGGTGCCGCTGCTGTACGGGAAGCTGCCGCTGTACAGGACGCTCGCCGACGGGACGGAGGGCGACGACGTCGAGCAGCTGGAACGCAACCTGCGGGCCCTCGGCTACACCGGGTTCACCGTGGACGAGACCTACAGCGCCGCCACCGCCGCGGCGGTGAAGCGCTGGCAGGACGCCCTCGGCGTCGCGGAGACCGGCCGGGTCGAGCCGGGTGCGGCCGTCGTCGCGTCCGGCCGGATCCGGGTGGCCGAACGCAGGGCGAACGTCGGGGACCGGACGGGCGGCCCCGTCCTCACCTACACCGGCACGACCCGCGTCGTGACCGTCGACCTGGACGTCCGGTACCAGCGGCTCGTGAAGAAGGGCGCCGAGGTGAAGGTGGAGCTGCCGTCGGACGACACCGTCAAGGGAAGGGTCACCGGGGTCGGGAAGGTCGCGAAGAAGGCCAAGGAGGACCAGCCCGCAACGGTCGAAGTCGAGATATCGGTCACGTCACAGAAGTCGCTCGGCTCCTACGACAAGGCGCCCGTCAAAGTGAGCCTCACCGCGAACCGGCACCGCGGCGTTCTCGCCGTGCCGATCGGCGCGCTGCTCGCCCAGGGCGACGGCGGCTACGCCGTCCAGGTCGTCGAGGACGGCCGGGTCCGCACGGTCCCGGTGGAGACCGGCGTGTTCACCGAGGGCCGGGTCGAGATCTCCGGATCCGGCCTCGGCGAAGGAATGAAGGTAGGGGTGCCCTCATGACACCGGTCGTGGAGTTGCGGGAGGTCGGCAAGACCTATCCGGGCGGGGTCACGGCGCTGGACGGCGTGTCGCTGACCGTCGCGGAGCGGGAGCTGGTCGCGATCGTCGGGCCGTCCGGGTCGGGGAAGTCGACGATGCTGCACCTGCTCGGCACGCTCGACCGGCCGAGCACCGGCACCGTCCTCGTGCGGGGCACGGACGTGTCGCGGCTGACCGACCGGCGGCTGTCGGCGCTGCGCGCCCGCCGGATCGGGTTCGTGTTCCAGCAGTTCCATCTCGCCGCCGGCGTCAGCGCGCTGGACAACGTCGCGGACGGCCTGCTGTACGGGGGCGTGCCGCTCGCGCGGCGGCGCCGCCGGGCCCGCAGCGCGCTGGAGCGCGTCGGGCTCGGGCACCGCCTCGGGCACCGGCCGCACCAGCTGTCCGGCGGGGAGCGGCAGCGGGTGGCGATCGCCCGCGCGGTCGTCGGGGAGCCCGCGCTGCTGCTCGCCGACGAGCCGACCGGCGCGCTGGACTCGGCGTCGGGCGCGGGCGTCCTGGACCTGCTGCGGGAGCTGTCCGGCGGCGGCACGACCGTCGTGCTGATCACCCACGACCGGGACATCGCCGCGCTGCTGCCCCGCCAGGTGCGGATGCGCGACGGCCGCGTCGTCCACGACGACGCGCGGGCGGAGGCCGCACGATGAGCGCGGCGGCCCCGCCCGGCGGCGACGCGCCGGCCCGGCTCGGCCCCCGCGACGTCCTGCGCACCGGCGCCTTCGGCCTGCGGTCCCGCCCGATGCGGGTGTTCCTGTCCGCGCTCGGCATCGCGATCGGGATCGCCGCGATGATCGGCGTGGTCGGCATCTCGACGTCCAGCCGCGCCCAGCTCCAGGCCACCCTCGACCGGCTCGGCACCAACCTGCTCACGGTCGGGCCCGGCCGGGACTTCTTCGGCGCGGACGCGAAGCTGCCGGAGGCGTCGGTCGGCATGGTGGGGCGGATGCCGGGCGTCGAGTCGGCGTCGGCGACCGCGACGCTGGACGACACCAGCGTCTACCGCAACGACCGCATCCCGGCGGGGGAGAACGGCGGCATCGCCGTCCTCGCGGCCCGCCTCGACCTGCCGGACACCGTCGGCCTCAGGATGGCCGCGGGCACGTGGCTCAACGCGGGCACGGCGAGGTACCCGGCCGTGGTGCTCGGATCGGACACCGCCGACCGGCTCGGGGTGGCCGCGCCGAACGTCCAGGTGTGGCTCGGCGCGCAGTGGTTCACCGTCGTCGGCGTCCTCGAACCGAACGAGCTGGTGCCGGAGGTGGACTCCACCGCCCTCGTCGGCTGGGACGCCGCCGCGGAGCACCTCGGTTTCGACGGCCACCCCACCACCGTCTACACCCGCGCCCGCAAGGACGCGGTGGAGAAGGTGCGGAACCTGCTCGCCGCCACCGCGAACCCGCAGGCGCCGACCGAGGTCGAGGTGAGTCGGCCCTCCGACGCGCTGGCCGCGCAGAACGCCACCGACAAGGCGTTCACCGGCCTGCTCCTCGGCCTCGGCGGCGTCGCGCTGCTGGTCGGCGGCGTCGGCGTCGCCAACACGATGGTGATCTCGGTGCTGGAGCGCCGCGCCGAGATCGGCCTGCGCCGCTCCCTCGGCGCGACCCGCGGCCAGATCCGGCTCCAGTTCCTCACCGAGTCGCAGCTGCTGGCCGCGCTCGGCGGCGCCGGCGGCGTCGCCATCGGCATCGTCGTCACCGCCGTGTTCGCGGTGACGCAGGGCTGGCCGACCGTCGTCCCGGTCTGGGCGATGGCCGGGGGCGTCCTCGCGACCCTGCTCATCGGCGCGGTCGCGGGCCTGTACCCGGCCGTGCGGGCGGCCCGCCTCGCCCCCACCGAGGCCCTAGCCGCCCCGTGATCACAGGAAGTCGCTGATCTGCGCGAGCCACCGCGTGTAGTAGACGCTGGTCAGGCCGTCGGGAAAGAGCCGCGACACGAACGAGGGCAGCCGGTTGAGGTCCTCGCGGCCGGCGTGCCGGGCGACGATGCCCGCCTTGCGCGAGCGCCTCCGCTCGTACTCGCGCAGCGCGGCGGGCACGTCGCCCGGCGTCCGGCGCAGCACCGCCGCCAGCGTCCACGCGTCCTCCAGTGCCTGGTTGGCGCCCTGCGCCCGGGTCGGCGGCATCGAGTGCGCGGAGTCGCCGGCGAGCGTGATCCGCCCGGACCCCCACGTCCTCGGGACGCGGTGGCGGTAGTGCGGGAAGAGCTCCACGTCGCTCTCCCCGACCGCCGCCAGGACGTCCGGCACGGGCGCGCACCAGTGCCCGAAGAGCCGGCGGATCTCCGCGAGCGGCGCGGCGAGCGGCGGCTCGTCCGGCGACCACGGCATGTCGAACCACCACTGCAGCAGCCCCTCCCCGGCGGGCATCAGCCCGACGCTGCCGGCCCGGCCGGCGATCATCAGCCCGGTGCGCGAGGACACCAGGCCGATCGGGACGGCGCCGAGCCCCTGCCAGGTGCCCCAGCCGCTCGGCTCGCCCGGATCGCCGCCCCACAGGTGGTCGCGGACCACCGAGCGCCGCCCGTCCGCCCCGACCAGCAGGTCGGCCTCGGCCGTGGACCCGTCCGCGAACTCGGCCCGCACCGTCTCGCCCTTCTGGACGACGCCGGTGCAGGCGCGCCCGAACTCGACGACCCCGCCCGGCAGGGCGCCCGCGAGCCGCTCCAGCAGGCGCCTGCGCGGCAGGCAGATGTGCGGGTGCCCGTGGACCCGCGCGGCCCGCGCGACGTCGATGGTGACCAGGCGCCGTCCGTCCTCGGACAGCTGCTCCAGGACGTCGATCGGGGCGCCGACCCCGTCCAGCGACACGCCGAGGCCGTGCAGGACGCCGGTCCCGTTGCTCCACAGCGTCACCGCCGCCCCGCCGGTGCGCGGCGCGTCCGCCGCCTCGGCGACGCGCACCTCGTGCCCGTCCGCCAGCAGCGCGGCGGCCGCGGCCAGCCCCCCGACTCCCGCACCGATCACCAGTACCCGCATGACGCCTCCCGAGGCTCGTTATCACTACGATGATAGTACTGACTCCCTAGTGGTAATCTGGCGGGGTGCCCCCACCGCAGAACCTGGAGCGCCGACGCGCCCTCGCCGACGCCGCGATCGAGGTGCTGGGACACGCCGGGATCCACGGCCTGAGCCACCGCTCGGTGGACGAGCGGTCCGGCCTCCCGCCGGGCACGGCGTCCAACTACTTCCGCAGCCGGGACGCTCTACTCCAGGCCGCCGCCGACCGCGTGATCGATCTGCACAAGCAGGACATGACGGCGGCGACCGGCGGAACATCCACCCCCGTCGACCGTGAAACGCTCATCGAGCTGATCGCCCTGTCGCTCCACTACTCGGCCACCGAGCAGCGCACCCGCTACCTGGCCGTCTACGAACTGACCCTGGAGGCCACCCGCCGCCCCCGCCTGCGCGAGGCACTGGCCCACCTGGAAGAGCCCACCCTCGACTTCACCGTCCAGATGCACCGCGACCTGGGGCTGGAAACGTCCCGTGCCCAGGTGCAGGCACTGATCACCCTCTACGGCGCCACGCTGTTCGGCCTGGTGACCCGCCCCGCAGAAACGGTGACCCTAGAAGAAGCCCGCACCCTCACCCGAGCCATGGTGAACGGCGCACTGGACCCGGCAGGACACGGCGGAAGCCCGCCCCCAGGGAGGTAGGGACGGGCTTCCGTGCGGAACGGCGGCGTCAGGAACGGACGCCGTACAGGTGCTCCAGGGCGAGCTGGTCGAGGTGCTCGAACGCGGTGCGGCGGGCGCCGAGGGCGTCGGCGTCGGCGGTGGCGCCGCGGACGGCGCGCCAGTCCTCGCCCTCGGCGAGGGTGGGCCGGGCGAGTTCGTCGAGCTTGGCCTGGCGCAGGGCGTCCTGGACGTCGGGGTCGGCGCGGAACGCGCGGACCTTGTCGCGCAGGATCAGCCAGTTGCGCATGCAGGCGGCCGCCGACTCCCACACGCCCTCGTCGTCCTCGGTGCGCGGCGGCTTGAAGTCGAAGTGGATCGGGCCGCTGTAGTCGCTGCCGTCGATGAGGTCGACGACCCAGAACGCGCCGCGCGTGTTGCCGGCGCCGAAGCGGAGGTCCTGGTCGTAGCGGGGGCCGGTCTGCCCGTTCAGGTCGATGTGGAACAGCTTGCCCTGCCACAGCGCCTGGGCGAGGCCGTGCGCGTAGTTGAGCCCGGCCATCTCCTCGTGCCCGACCTCGGGGTTCAGGCCGACCTTGTCGGCGTGCTCCAGGGTCTGGATGAAGGCGAGGGCGTGCCCGATCGTGGGGAGCAGGATGTCGCCGCGCGGCTCGTTCGGCTTCGGCTCGATCGCGAAGCGCAGGTCGTAGCCCTGGTCGGCGACGTAGTCGCCGAGGACGTCGAACGCCTCCTTGTAACGGTCCAGCGCGGCCCGGACGTCCTTGGCGGCACCCGACTCGGCGCCCTCCCGGCCGCCCCAGCACACGTAGGTCTTCGCACCGAGTTCGGCGGCGAGGTCGAGGTTGTCCATGACCTTGCGGAGCGCGAACCGGCGGACGTCGCGGTCGTTGGCGGTGAACGCGCCGTCCTTGAAGATCGGGTGCCCGAACAGGTTGGTGGTGGCGGTGGTGACCACGAGGCCGGTCTCGTCGAGCGCCTTGCGGAACGCGCCGACCTTCTCCTGCCGCTCGCCGGGCGAGGCGTCGAAGTCGAACACGTCGTTGTCGTGGAAGTTCACGCCGTAGGCGCCGATCTCGGCGAGCTTGCGGACGGCGCGGTCGGCGGGCATCGGCGGGCGGGTGCCGGGGCCGAACACGTCGACGCCCTGCCAGCCGACGGTCCAGATGCCGAACGAGAACCGGTCCTCGGGCGTCGGTGCGTAGTCGGTCATGGGGTTCCTCCTCAGATCTCCGGGGCGGCGTCGCGCAGCGCGGCGTAGCGTGCGCGGACGTCCGCCGCGGTGCGGCCGCCGGTGTGTTCGGTGCCGGTGTGTTCGGTGGCCGGCGGTGCGGGCCATGCGGGCGGTTCCGGTGTGCCGGCGAGTGCCCAGGCCGCCTGGCGGGCCGCGCCGAGCGCGACGTACTCGGCGGGCTCGGGCACGGTGACCGGCGTCCCGAAGATCGCGGGGGCCAGGGTGCGGACGGCCCCGGAGCGGGCGCCGCCGCCGATCAGCAGGGTGCGGCGGGGCCGGACGCCCTGCGCGGCGAGGTGGTCGACCGCGTCGGCGAGCGAGCACAGCAGCGCCTCCACCGCCGCCCGCGCCACGTTCTCGCGCGTCGCGTTCGCGGTGGTCAGGCCCGCGAGGACGCCGGTCGCGTCCGGGCGGTCGGGGGTGCGCTCGCCGTCCAGGTAGGGCAGCAGGGTCAGACCGCCGGCGCCGGGCTCGGCGGCGAGGGCCAGCGCGGACAGCTCCTCCAGCGACGCCCCCGTCATCGCGGCGGCGGACGAGAGGATCCGCGCGGCGTTCAGCGTGGCGACGAGCGGCAGGAACCGGCCGGTGGCGTCGGCGAACCCGGCGACCAGGCCGGAGGCGTCGGCGGCAGGCCCGTCCGCGACCGCGAACGCCGTCCCGGACGTGCCGATCGACACCACGACGTCGCCGGTCCGCAGCCCGAGGCCGAGCGCGGCGCCCATGTTGTCGCCCGTCCCCGCGCCGAGCGCCGCGCCCCAGGGCGTCTCACCGACCGTGGCGCCGGGCGCGGCGACGCGCGGGGTCGCGGCGTCGCGGCCGAGCGCGGCGCGCAGCAGGTCGGGCAGGTACGCGCCGGCCGCGGGGGACCAGTAGCCGGTGCCGGACGCGTCGCCCCGGTCGGTGACCGGCTCGGACGCGCCGAGCCGCAGCGTCAGCCAGTCGTGCGGGAGCATCACCTGCTCGGTGCGGCGCGCGTTCGCGGGTTCGTTCTCGGCCATCCACCGCAGCTTGGTCACGGTGAACGACGCGCGCGGGACGCTGCCGGTCCGCTCCGCCCACGACGCCGCGCCGCCGAGCTCCCCGACGAGCGCGCGGGCCTGCGGAGCCGACCGCGTGTCGTTCCACAGCAGCGCGGGCCGGACGACCTCGCCCGCGCCGTCGAGCGCGACCATGCCGTGCTGCTGGGCGGCGACGGCGACCGCGTCGGCCCGCTCCAGCAGCTCCCGGACCTGCGAGAGCGCGCCCCACCAGTGGTCGGGATGGCATTCGGTGCCGTCCGGATGCGGCGCGGACGCCTCCGCCACCACGGTGCCGTCCGCCGCGCGGCACAGGACGACCTTCGTCGACTGCGTCGAGGAGTCGACGCCCGCCACCAGGCCCTCGGCCATCCCGCCCCCTTTCGTAAACAGCTTGGACTAATTAACGTAGCAGAGGGCCACGGCCCTGCCTATAGTCGCGCTTCATTTAGGGTTGATTCATGACAAAGTCCGCGAACGCCCCCGTCCGGCACGCGACGATGCGCGAGCGGAACCTCGCCGTCGTCCTGGAGCACGTGGCCCTCCACCAGCCCGTGACCAGGGCGCGGCTCGCCGAGCTGACCGGGTTCACCAAGACGACCGTGTCCAACCTCGTCGCCCTGCTGGAGGGCGCCGGGCTGGTCCGGGACGGCGCGCCCGTCCACGAGGGGGAGCGCGGGCGCCCCGGCGTGGGCGTGTCCCTGCACGGCGACGGCGCCGCCGGGCTCGGCCTGGAGGTGAACGTGGACTACCTGGCCGCGTGCGTCCTCGATCTCGCCAAGCAGGTCCGCTACCGGCACGTGATCAGCTCCGGCAACCGCGGCCGCGAGCCCGGCGCCGTCCTCGCCGCGCTGTCCGCGCTCGCCGCCGAGGCGGTCGCGGCCGCCGCCGGGCAGGGCCTCACCGTCGCCGGCGCCGCGGTCGCCCTGCCCGGCCTGCTGGACCGCGACAACGGCGTGGTGCGGCACGCCCCGAACCTCGGCTGGAGCGACGTCCCCGTCACCGGCGCGCCCGGCCTCGCGACCGCGCTGCCGCCCGAGTACGACAACGAGGCCAACCTCGCCGCGCTCGGCGAGCTGTGGTTCGGCGGCGGCGCCCGCCTCGGCGACTTCGTGCACGTGTCCGGCGAGATCGGGATCGGCGCCGGCATCGTCGTGGACGGGCGGGTGTTCCGCGGCGCGCACGGCTTCGCCGGCGAACTCGGGCATCTCGTCGCCGACCCGTCCGGGCCGCCCTGCTCGTGCGGCGGGCGCGGCTGCCTGGAGCAGGTCGCCGGCCAGGAGGCGGTGCTGCGCGCGGCCGGGCTGCCCGTGACGCGGCCGGCCGGCGGGCCGGAGGGCTCGCTCGGCCGGCTCGTGGAGCGGCTCACCGCCGGCGACGCGGCCGCGCTGGACGCGGTGACCCGCGCCGGCCGGGCGCTCGGCGGCGCGCTCGCCTCGGTCGTCAACCTGATCGACCCCGACACCATCGTGCTCGGCGGCGTCTTCTCCCCGCTCGCCGCCTGGATCCGCCCGCCGCTGGAGGCCGTCCTCGCGAACGGCTCCGGCTCGCTGCGGCGCGGCGCCCCGCCCGTCGAGGTCTCCGGCCTGGCCGAGGGCGCCGCCGTCCTGGGCGCCGCCGGCCTGGTCGTGGACCGCGTGATAGCCGACCCCGCCCTCCTCCTCTGAACCCGTTCACCTGCGGCGTGTTGTTGTTATCCGGCGGCTCATAACAACAACACGCCGCAGGTCAACGGAGC
>NZ_JBEYTW010000075.1:0-43496 GCF_040643275.1 Spirillospora sp. NPDC047418 | reverse complement strand
CGGCGTGTTGTTGTTATGGCGGGCCGGATAACAACAACACGCCGCAGATCAACAAGGGGGTGGGGGCGGGCGGGGCGGGTCAGCCGGCTCGGCGGGGGCTTGCGCCGCCTGCCAGGCGTAGGGCGTGCTCCACCAGTGACACCAGGACCTCCTTCGCCGACCCCGTCCGGCGCGCGTCGCACAGCAGCACCGGGACGTGCGGGTCGATGTCCAGGGCCGTCCGGATCTCCGGCGGGTCGTAGCGGTCGGCGTCGTCGAAGCAGTTGACCGCGACGACGAACGGCGTGCCCTTGCGCTCGAAGTAGTCGATCGAGGCGAAGCTCGCCATCAGCCGCCGCGTGTCGGCGAGCACGACCGCGCCGAGCGCGCCGCGCGACAACTCGTTCCACATGAACCAGAACCGCTCCTGGCCCGGCGTCCCGAACAGGTAGATCGCGACGCCGTCGCGCAGCGTGATGCGGCCGAAGTCCATCGCCACGGTCGTGGTGGTCTTGGCGGCGACGCCGTCGAGGTCGTCGACGCCGACGCTCACGTCGGTCAGCGCCTCCTCGGTGCGCAGCGGCCGGATCTCGCTGACCGCGCCGACCATGGTCGTCTTCCCGACACCGAACCCGCCGGCGACGAGGATCTTCAGGGCGACGCGGGGCCCGTCCTCCCGGTCGTCGGCATCGTCGGGCGCGGGCGGGGGGACGCGGTCGCCCGAGGGGGGACGACCCCCCGCGGCCCCCGGGCCGACTTCGTCGGATTTAGAGTGCACGGAGTTCATCGAGCACCATCCTGAGCAGGTTCTGGTCGGTATGCGGCTGGATCATGGCGGGCCGCCCGGCCGGCGTGGCCGGCGTGGACCACCGCTGGACGTCCACGAGGCCCGACTCGATCAGGTCGCCGGCCAGCACCCGGATCACGCCGAGCGGCAGGCCGAGGTCCGAGGCGAGGTCGGCGAGGGCGTGCGGGCGGCGGCACAGCGCGAGCAGCCGCCGCTGGTGGCGCGACAGCCGGCCCGGCTCGGCCGGCGGCCGCCCGGTCGCGACGAGGATCGCCACGATGTCGAGCGGCTCGCCGGCCGGCCGGGTCCGGCCGCGCGTCACCGCGTAGGGGCGGACGATGGGCCCGGCGGCGGCGTCGAGCCACCGTTCCCGGCCGGGACCCCGGGGAGCACCGGGCACGTCACTGGGGTCCATGGCGGGTCACCTGGGTCCGGGGCCGGCGGCGCTCTGCCTGATCCCGGTGGACAGCTGCCGGCCGACGCGCTTGACCAGCATCGTCATCTCGTAGGCGACGAGGCCCGCGTTGGCGCCGACCTCGCTGAGCAGCGCCAGGCAGCTGTTGGCGCCGGCGGGCACCACGAAGAACAGGCCCTGGTCCATCTCGATCAGGGTCTGCCGGATCTCGCCGGACTCCAGCTGCGGCCGCGCGCCGTTCGCGAGGCTGTGGAACCCCGCGGCGAGGGCCGCGAGGTACTCGGCGTCCTCGCGGCCGACGCCGCGCGACTTGCCCATCACGAGCCCGTCCCGGGACAGCACCACGACCTTGCGGATCTGCGGAACCCGGTCGACGAGATCGTCGAGGAGGAAGCTCAGTTCGGCCGCGACTCCCTGCTGGGTCATGTTCTTCCCTCCATGCCGTCGGCCGGTCCTTCGTCCTCGTCCCTGCCCCGCAGCCAGCCGGCCTGCAGGGAGGCGAACAGGTCACGGGACGCCTCCGCCGAGCGCTCCTCCCACCCGGCGAGCGCGTCCTCCGGGGGCGCCGCCGGGAGGGGCTCGTCGTCGAGGGCGTCCGGGGCACGCAGCTGCGGCGCCAGGTTGCCGCCCCGCACCCGGCGCGGCAGCGGGGCGCGCCCGCCGTTCCCGGTGCGGGCCTGCACCTCGCCGAACGACTGCGCCTGCCCGAACGACTGCGTCTGCCCGAACGGCTGGGCCTCACCGAGCGACTGCGCCTGGCCGAACGGCCGGGCCTGCCCGAAGGGCCGGCCCTCGCCGAACGAGGTGGGCGCCTCGTAGCGGCCCGGGTCGGTGTAGGGGTCGCGGCCGTAGGCGGGGATGCGCGGGCCCGCGGCCTGGAACGGGCGCGTCGCGTCGAACGCGGGCGGCGGTCCGGGCTGCGCCCCGTGCGACGGTGGGGCGCCGTACGGCGTCGGGGTCTCGGTTCCGTCGTACGTGCCGAACCCCACCGTCGCGTCGTGGTCCGGCCGCTCCTCCTGGGACGCCGGCGTATCGGGCGCCGCGGTCTCGTACGGCGGCGCACCGTCGTGCGGCGGCGCGGTCTCGTACGGCGGCGTGGTCTCGTACGGCTGCGCGCTGTCGTACGAGGACGTGCCTTCGTACGGTGGCCCGGTCTCGTAGGGCTGCGCCGTCTCGTAGGGCTGGGCCGGGTCGTGGGCGGGCGGGGCGTCCTGGACGGTGTCGTACACCGGCGCGTTCAGCATCGCCGTGGACGACGGCGCCGACGGCGTGGGCCACTGGCGGGTCGAGCCGTTGGCCGCCGCGTGCCCGTTCTGCCGGACGGGCCCGGCGACCGGCACGTCCCCGCCGGACGCACCGGCGGCACCGGCGGCGCCGCCCTCGTCCTCGGGCTGCTCGACGTCCACGATCAGCTCGCGCGGGATCAGCACGACGGCGCTGACGCCCCCGTACAGCGACGGCTGGAGGGCGACCCGGATGCCGTGCCGCCCGGCGAGCCGGGAGACGACGAACAGGCCGAGCCGGTCGGTGACGGCCAGGTCGAACTCGGGGGGCCGCGACAGCCGCAGGTTGAGCGCGTCCAGCTCGGACTGGTCGAGCCCGATGCCGCGGTCGATGACGTCCACCGCGAACCCGTTGGCGCCCATCTCGCCGCGCACCAGCACCTCGGTCGGCGCGGGCGAGAACACGGTGGCGTTCTCGATCAGCTCGGCGAGCAGGTGGATGATGTCGGCGACGGCCTCGCCGATCAGCGCGGCCTGCCCGGACATGACGACGACCTCGACGCGCGTGTAGTCCTCGACCTCGGCGACCGCGGCGCGCAGCACGTCCTCGACGTGCACCGGCCGGCTCCAGCCGCGGCCCGGGGACGTCCCGGACAGGATGACCAGGCCCTCGGCGTGCCGGCGCATGCGGGTGGTGAGGTGGTCGAGCCGGAACAGGTCCTCCAGCGCCTTCGGGTCGGACGCGCCGCGCTCCATCTCGTCCAGCATGCGGAGCTGGCGGTGCAGCAGCGACTGGCTGCGCCAGGCCACGTTGAGGAACACGCGGCTGATGCCCTGCCGCAGGTACGACTCGCGGACGGCGGTGTCGATCGCGGTGTGCTGCACCTTCGTGAACGCGTCGCCGACGCGCGCGACCTCCTTGGTCTTGCCGATGACGAGCGGCGGCGCCTCGGCGTCCACGTCGACCTCCTCACCGCGCCGCAGCCGGGCGACGACGCCGGGCAGCCGGTCCTCGGCGAGGTTCAGCGCGGCGCGCTGCAGCCCGCGCAGCTCGCGGGACAGGCTGCGCGCCGCGAGCAGAGACAGCACGATCGACGCGATGACCGCGAGCAGCCCGAACCCGCCGGCCAGGACGAGCCGCATGACGATCCGCTCGCCGATCGGCTTGGCCAGCTCGTTCAGCGCGAGGCTCGCCTGCTGGACCTTCTGCCCCCACGCCTGCGACAGCAGCTGGGTGGTGGCCTGCCAGTCGGCCGCCTCGGCCGGCAGCCGGTCGCCGCGCGCGTTCACGATCGCGGCCTCGGCGGTGCGGTACCGCTTGAACTGGTCGCTCGCGGCGAGCTGCTGCAGCGGCCCGCGGATCTGGTCGTTGAGGTCGGCGAGCCCGGCCTCGAACTCCTGCCGCCCCTCCGCCGCCCACTGGACGAACGCGGTGTGCTCGGCCGGGGTGAGCCGGCCCTTGCGCGCCATCGCGGCGGTGACGAGGGAGTCCTCGCGCAGCATGTAGGCGCGGGCGTTGCCGATGCCGATCAGCGCGCGGCCCTGGGTGAGGATCGCGACGTCGTTGACCGTCACCAGGCCGTCGAAGACCTTGATGACCTGGTCGAGCATCGTGCTGTAGGAGTTGATGACGTCCAGCGGGGCGACCTGCCCGGAGTCGACCTTGCCGCGCAGCTGCGGCAGCCGGTCGAGGGCCGTGATCGCCTCGGCGAGCCGCTGCTTGGTCTCGGGCTGCGCCGCGTCCTGCGCGTCGGGCGACAGCGCGGTCCCGCGGAACGACTTCTCGACGGCGCTGACCCGGGCGCGCTGCCCGCCGAGCTTCTGCTTGGCCTTGGCGTCTCCGGAGACGAGCGCGACGACGCTCAGGGAACGTTCCGCCTGGAGCTGGTTCACCAGGTAGAGGCCGGGCAGGCCCATCTTCTCGTACGTCGTCGAGAAGTCGTACTTGTCGAACGCGTCGCCGAGCGTGATGTTCGCGGCGAACGCCCACAGGGTGATGAGCGACACCAGCGGGACCAGCAGCAGCGCCGTGATCCGCAGGCGGATGGGACGTCGCCGGCGGACCTTGCCGCCGGGGACGTCGTCGCGGGGTGCCTTCGAGGCCATCAGATCACAACCTCATGCCGAGGGCGGGCCGGGATCGCGGCCCGTGTCGTGGGGGGATTGCGGGGGCGGGGTGGCGGGCTCGTGGCTCAGGGCTCCTGCCTCAGGGACGCACCTCGTCCAGTGCCGCGCGGGCGACCAGCCCGCGCAGCCTGCCGGAGATCATGGCGACGGCCTGCGCGTGGCCGCGCGCGGCCTTGTCCCGCGAGGTGTACTGGCCGATGTCGGCGTGCATCGAGAGGTCGGACACGATCGTCTGCCACAGCAGCGGCCGTCCGTTCGCCGCGATGCCGAGGTCGACCACCGTGAACCAGGTCGAGACGACCACGACGACGGCGCCGACGCGGATGACGTCCTGCGCGAGCAGGCGTCCCCGCACGTCGAGCAGCAGCCGCTGGGCCTCCTCGGCCGTGGCGGGGCTCCCGTCCGACCGGTAGTAGCCGACGGAGACGTGCGTGTTCTCGGACATGGCACTTCCATTCGCCGAACCGGGGGTCTGCGAACGGGATGCTCAGTGACCGGGATGCTCGTCCCGCGGCCAGGCGCGCACTTCGCACCACACCGACTTGCCGGACGGCGTGTGGTCGGTGCCGTGCCGGTCGGCCATGACCGCGACGAGGAACCAGCCCCGCCCCGTCTCCTCCATGAGGTCGACCCGGCGCGGCCGGGGGACCCCGGTGCCCTGGTCGTGGACCTCGATGCGGAGCCGGGTGCCGGCGCGCAGCAGCCGCAGGCGGAGCGCGGCGCCCGACACCGTCGCGTGCCGGACGGCGTTGGTGACCAGCTCGGAGACCAGGACCTCGGCGTCGTCGCGGAGGTGCGCGATGCCGGAGGCGAGGGTGACGGACCGGCTGAACCGCCGGGCCCGGGGCACGGACTCCCGTTCCGCGGGCAGCGTCAGCTCGCCCAGCAGCAGCGGGGGCGGTTCGTCGATCGCCGGCAGGCCGTGCGCCGCGGTGGCGACCATGTCGCCGGCCAGGGCGTCGGCGGCCAGGGCGTCGGTGGGCAGGTCGGCGGGCAGGGCGTCGTCGGCCAGTGCGGTGTTGGGGAGTGGGCTGCTAGGGAGTTCGATGGTGTGGTGTTCGCCCGACATGGTGAACGCCTCCTTGACTAAGGCGTGTCGCCCGGGTCCAGCCCCGCCGGGGTGCTGGGCTGGGGTGGGCGTGAGGGGTCGGCGCGGGTGGCGCCGTGTTCGAGGGGGCCGCGGGCGGCATGATGGCCGTCATGACGCCTCGTCCTCCTCGGCCTGGGTGCCCGTCCGGCTGCGCAGCAGCCGGGCGGTGCTGGTGAACCACTCGTAGTTCTCCTGCTCGAAGCGGCGGCCCCGCAGGCACGTGAGGTACGGGCCGAGCGGAGAGCCGGTCCGCAGGAACGTGTCCTCGTCGAGGTCGCCGCGCAGGTGCTTGAGGGTGTGCTCGAAGACCTCGACCTTGGCCGCGGCGGCGACCGCCCGGTCCTCGAGTTGCGCGATGACGGACTCCGCGCAGATGTGGTCCACTGCCTGGACCATCACGAGCAGGTTCTCCCGGATGATCCCGGGTTTGGCGGGCGTGACGGCGAACCGCTCGAGTTCGTCGACGCCGGCCCGGGTGACCGTGTACACCCGCTTGTTGGGGCGGTCGTGCTGGATGATCTGCCGTCCGCGGATCAGGCCCTCCGTCTCCAACCTCGACAGCTCCGAGTAGAGCTGCTGCGGTACGGCATGCCAGAAGTTGGAGACCGACAAATCGAAGATCTTGGCCAGCTGGTAGCCGCTGTACTCGCCATCGAGCAGCGCCGCCAGCACCGCGTGACGTAGCGCCATCGGCCTTCTCTCCCCGCCTTGACTCAGGGTTGCGACCGACGTTAGCAGACAAAGACATGATTAGTCATGCTTTTGACTAGGATTGGTCAGCGGTAATTTTGGGATCTTCGAAATGGCACGTCACGGGCCCGCGCGCGGGATTCATGCGGGTGCCCGCCGGAGGTCCGCGACGTCCGATTCGAGATCATCGGCGAGTGCGGTGATCTCTCCGGCGAGGAACGCCTCGCGGGTGAGCCGGCGCTGCATCTTCCCGCTCGTGGTGCGCCGCACGGTGCCGCGCGCGGCGAGCACGACGCTCACCGCGGGCAGCTCGAACGCCCGTGCCACGCGGGCCTTGATGAGGGCCGCCAGCTCGTCCAGGGGCGTTCCGGCGGCCGCCCGGGTACTGATCTCCTGGACGAGGACGACATGCTCCCGGCCGCCGTCCAGGCCGCCGCCGACATCGGCGTCGATGGCGCCGTCGATCGCGAACGCGGCGCCGATCAGCGCGGCCGGATGGGCCCCGCGCGCCGCCTCCTCGATGTCGTGGGCGTGGATATTGCGGCCGTTGACGATGATCAGGTCCTTGATCCTCCCGGTGACGAAGAGTTCGCCGGCGAGGACGAATCCAAGATCACCGGTGCGCAGATACGGACCGTCATCGGCAATGGTGCGGGCACCGAAAGTCGTTCGGCTTTCTTCCGGACTGCCCCAATAGCCCCGCGCGACGCTTCCGCCGCGGACCCATATCTCGCCGACCCGCCCCTCCGGGCGTTCGGCGCGCGTCTCCGGGTCGACGATCCGCACGTCCAGGGTGACGGGGCGCCCGCTGCTGACGAGCCGCCGCATGCCCTCGGGACTCCTGCCCTCCCCGCCCGTGCCGGCCGGACTCGGGCGGGGGACGGCCTCGTCCTTGGTGAGCGCCTCGGCGTCGAAGTCGCGGACCACCGGTCCGGTGCCGCGCGGGGCACCGGTGATGAGCAGCGTCGTCTCGGCCATCCCGTAGCACGGCATCCACATCCCGGGCCGGAACCCGACCGGGCCGAACCGCTCGGTCAGCGCCTCCAGCGTCGACGCCCGGACGGGTTCCGCGCCGTTCTTGGCGACCGTCAGCGACGACAGGTCCAGGCCGTCCAACTGCTTGTCGGTTACGCGGCGCAGGGCCAGCTCGTACCCGAAGTTGGGCGCGACGGTGATCGTGCCCCGGTGACGGGTGATCAGTTCCAGCCACAGCACCGGACGTTTGATGAACGTGATCGGCGAGGTGAACACGTACCGGCAGCCGAGGTAGAGCGGCTGGAGGAACTGACCGACCAGGCCCATGTCGTGGTAGTGCGGCACCCAGCCGACGCCGACGGTGTCCGGTGAGCCCTCGATGCGGCGCTTGATCTCCTCGCCGTTGCACAGCAGGTTGCCGTGGCAGACCATCACGCCCTTCGGGTCGCTGGTCGAGCCCGAGGTGTACTGCAGGAACGCGAGGGTGGCGGGCTCGAACCGCGGCGGCGTCCAGTCGCCGGGATCGGCGTCCTTGCCCGCCTGGGTGTCGAGGCAGTGGACGCGATGGCGCAGGCCCGCCGCCCGCAGCCACGCGTCGAGCGTGGCCCGGTGGGCGGTGTCGGTGAGGATCAGCGCTATGTCGGCGTCCTCGATGATGCGGCGGGTGCGTCCGAACCGTCCGGCGTCCAGGTCGGGCAGCGGCGCCGGTACGGCGATGACCCGCGCGTACAGGCAGCCGAGGAACGCCGTGATGAACTCCAGCCCCTCCGGATACAGCAGCAGGACGGCCCTGTCGCGCAGCCCCCGCGCCTCCAGGCGGCAGGCCAGCGCGCGGGCCTTGCGGTCCAGTTCGGCGAAGCCGAGCACGTTCTCCTTGTACTTGCGTCCCGGCTCTTCGCTGATGAAGGTGAACGAGCGGTCGTCACCGTACGTCTGGATGTTGTCCCGGACGAGCGACACGAAATCCGTGTACACGGCCTATCACTCGTCCTCGGCCAGGGAGAGCAGCGAGAACCAGCGCCGTTCGTCGAAGCTGCGGAACATCGCGTCCTCCAGCGGCGGGAGGAACTCCTCCGACAGGACGGCGTCGGGCAGCGCGCGCTGGAGCAGCCGCTGCAGGCACAGGGCGAGCCACTGGCCGTCGGCGAACGGGCCGCCGAACGCGTGGCGGTTGTGCAGCCACGTCAGCATGCAGGAGACCATCGCGTGCAGTTCGCTGTACCGCTTGGCGCGGGCGAGCGCGGCCACCGACGAGGTGTCGCCCTCGGCCGCCCTGATGCCCTGCTCGACCTTGGCGCGCAGGCCGCCGATGCTGGACATGAGGTCCTTCAGCTCGGCCGCGACGCCCGGCGCGGCATGCGCGTTCGCCGCCTCCAGCACCGCCTCGGCGATCTGCTCGAAACGCTGCCCGACCTCGTCGCGGCCCTCGTTGGTGAGCTGGAGCCGGCGGCCGTCCGGTTCCCATGCGGGCGGGGTCCGCGTCCAGCAGAACAGCTCGGCGAGCAGCTCGTCCTCGCCGCCGGTCTCCTCCGGCGGGTCGACCAGGTACGGGAGCTGGCCGGCGACGTTCGCCAGGTTCACGTGCGTGGTGCCCTCGAAGATGCTCGCGATCGCGTGGTCGCGCTGGAGCTTCTGGAACACCCCGTGCGCCACGCCCTCGCGCAGGTAGCCGCGCGCGGCGAGGACCGTCCCGATGCTCGCCACGACCTCCTCCCCCAGCACGGGGACGAAGTACTTCGCGATCGACGACCACAGGCTGAGCCGTCCCGGCGCCACCGTCAGGCAGCGCGTCACCGGGATCGCCACGCACTCGGCGATCAGCAGGTCCAGATGGGCCTTCAGCAGGTGGTCGCGGATGACGGGGATCTTGTAGATGTCCGAGCCGTAGAGGGTGCGCTGCCGCGAGTACTCCATCCCGATGCGCACGACCGCGTCGATCGTCCCGACCGACAGGGCCGCGATCGCGGTCCGGGTGATCTGCAGCGTCTTCAGCGTCTGGACGAGCCCGGACCCGCGCCGCCCGATCACCCGGTCGGCGGGCACCCGCGCGCCCGAGAACGCCACGCCCGACAGGTCGTGGCCGCGCAGCCCCACCGTCCGGACGGGCGGCAGCGTCGACCAGGCGGCCGGGTCCAGTTCCCGCTTGTCGACCAGGATCAGGGAGAAGTCGCGCGGGCCGGTCTTGGCATAGGTGGTCACGAACCGGCCGCGGGTGGCGTTGCCGACCGGCCACTTCACGCCCGTCAGCACCAGCTCGTCGCCCTGCAGGTCGGCCTCCGACTCCGACGCCATCACGTCGCTGCCGTGGTCGGCCTCCGAGACGCCGAAGCAGGCCAGGTCGCCGCGCAGCACCCCGTCGGCGACCGTCTTCCGCTGCCACGCGCTGCCCCACAGCCACACCGGGTTCACCGCGAGCAGCCCCGACCCGTACATCACCGCCACCGTGACGCTGCGCCGCGAGATGCCGCGCGTCACGAAGAACAGCTCCTCCAGCGTCGACAGCCGCCCGCCGAGCGGGCACGGCACCAGGTACTTCGGAAAGCCCCACGCCCGGACGGCGTCCACCGCGCCCGGCGGGAGCTCGTCGCGCTCCTCGGCCTCCACGATCGCCTTGTAGGAGAACGGCCCGGCCTCGTCGTCCATCGGATCGCCGAGATACCCGTCCAGGTCGGCGGCGATCCGATGCGCCGGAGACAGCCCCGAAAGCAGCCGCCTCCCGCGCGCCGGACCCGCGGGCCCGGGGTCCGGGACGGCGGCGGGTGGGGCGGCGGGTGGGGGATCCGCGAGTGCGGAGTCCGCGGCCGCCGGGGCCGCGACGATGGGGTGTGCGGGGACCTTACTGTCCATCTCTTGTTCCACTCCCTTTTCCTCGGTCGGCTCCCCGGGGCCCGCCGTCCGGCCGCGCCCCGGGGAGCGCGGCCTATGACCGCGTCGTGCCGGACGGGCCCCCCGATTCCTCCGCTCCCCCCGAGCCGCCCGTGTCCCCGGGGCCGGGCGCGTCCCCCTCGCCGCCGTCCGCGGCGTCCTCCATCCGGCGCCCGACCGCCCGCGCGAGCGTCATCGCCGCCGGCAGCGGGCGGACCATGACCGTCAGGCCGGTGACGAGGCCGGTGCCGCCGAAGCTGAGCAGGTCCATCCCCTGGACGGACTTGCCCAGCACCCGCGCCTCGAAGATCAGCGCCTGGGTGGGCGGGCCGGCCCCGTTCGGGGCGCGGCTCACCAGGTCGTCGGTGTAGCGGAACTCCTCGAAGACCTCGAACAGCACCGCCAGCAGCCTGCCGACGGTGTCGCGGCCGAGGTAGGGCTTCACCATCACCGGGCTGCGGAACTCGATGCCCGGATCCAGGGCGCGGGTGACGGCGGCGAGGTCCTTGGCCTCCACCGCCGATCGGAACGTTCCGGGAACCGTCATCCGAGCTGCTCCCTTCGCTTGCCGTGCTCGCTTGCCGTGCGACGTGTCAGTTCTTCCGGGGCGGGGCGGTGCCGGCGGGGGGCGTGCTCGTGCTCGCGGCCGGCCGTGCCCGGGCGGGCGGCGGACCGGCGGCGGGCGGGACGGCGGGCGGGGCTGCGGGCGGGACGGCGGCCGGGGCGGCGGCGCGGGCGAGGTCGCGTGCCCAGGCCCGGTAGCCGGCGGGCGACGGGTGGAAGCCGTCGGAGGCGAACAGCCCGCGGTCGCGCGCCATCGCCTCGTCCATGGGAGCGTGGACCGCCCCGCCCGCCCGCGCCGCGTCCCGCATGATCCGGTCCATGGTCCGCGCGCGGGCGCCGAGCAGGTACCGGAGCGGCTGCGGGACGGCGGGGAACCGGTGCACCGGCGGCATGCCCGCCACCAGCACGGTGGCCTGCGGATACCGGCCGCGCAGGACGCCGACCAGTCCGGCCGCGTCGGCCGCCCACCGGCGCAGCGGGCGGCGCCGGATCAGGTCGTTGATCCCTGCGGTGACGACCACGAGATCGGGTTCGAGGTCGGACGCGAGGCCGGGCGCGGAGCCGCCCGCCGGCGGGACGAGACCGCCGGTGATGCGGCGCGCCGTCGCACCGCTCTCACCGGAGACCGACCACGCCACGCTGCGCCGCAGCCGGTCGCGCAGCGCCTCGGCCAGGAAGCCCGGCAGGGCCTCGGCGTGCCGGGACGCGCCGACGCCGACCGCGGTGGACTCCCCGATCACGACGACGCGGTACGCGGGACGGCCGGTGCCGGGGTTCGGGCCCGGCACGAAGCCGTGCTCGTCCCCGGCGGCGGGGTCGAGCCGGGGTGTCCGGCGCACGGTCCGCCACGCCTGGACGGCCAGCACGGGAGCCAGCGGAATCAGCATCATCGACTGGGGCGCGCGCGCGAACGCGAATGGTCTCTTCATCTGCATCCCACACTGCTGGATCGGCCCCCGAGGCTCAGCTCAGCTCACCCGCTCACCGAGCAGGCTTCCCGCTATCTCCGCGATCACCTCCGCCACATATGCGTGCCCTCTCGGGTTCAGGTGGATTCCGTCGGAACTCCACATCGCGGGGTCAGCGACTTTCGCGACCGTCTGCTGTTCCGGGAAAGACATTCCGAAGTCGCGGGAGACGCGGTCGAGCTCGGCGTTGAAGTCGTGAATACGCTGGACGGTCCGTTTCTTGCGGAACTGCGAGATCGGGGACAGGTCGAGCAGCGGCGGCCGCGGCACCGGGATCGCCACCACCACCGCGCCGCGCCCGCGGGCCCAGCCGAACAGCTCGTCCAGCCGCACCGCCGCGGCCGGCCGCTCGAACCCGCGCAGCGCGTCGTTCATGCCGCAGCCGAGCACCACCAGGGCCGGCCGCAGGTGCCGGACGGCCGGCAGCTGGTCGCGGGCGACGTCCTCGACCGTCGCGCCGGGATCGGAGACGTTCAGCATCGATTCCCGAGGAATGCCCAGGTGGGCGGCCAGGCGACCGGCCCAGCCGAGCCACCCGCCGGCCGGGTCGGGGTCGGCCTGGCCCTCGGCCACGCTGTCGCCGAGGACCACCATCAGGGGACCGTCCCCGGGCCGGCCGCCCATCACGCGACGAGTTCGAGCAGGTAGTCGGTGAGTGCGGTCACGGTCTCGCGGCGCCGGGCCTCGGCCACGTCGACCTCGACCTGGAGGTGGTCCTCGATGTCGCTGATGATGCTGATCGCATAGACCGAGTCCACCCCGTAGCGGGCGAGTTCGACCGACGGATCGATGTTTTCCGGGGGCCTGTCGAGGTAGAAGGCGATCCTGTCAAGAAGCCACGATTGCAGCTCGTCGTGGGAAATTGTTTCCGATGTGGTCACCGAACTCCTCCTTATCCCAGAGGATCGTCGAATCAATCGCGATAGGTATTGGGTGACGAGCAACACGCAAGATACAACCAAACGCTTGATGTGTCCTCAAGGGGCCGGGTGAACGATCGGACACGACCATGTCTCTGTTCCGTAAATTAAGTCAGCGGGCCGGTAAATCGGCGCTCGCCCTACCGGCCGGTAACCGCGCCGTTAAGGGACCCAGCGGACCATGATCGGAAAACGCTGTCCCCGTCCGTCCCAGCGGTCCGCTTCTCCCCCGCGCGCCGTCCCGCGGCACGCCACCTGCGTCGTTCCCCAGCAGCCGCGCGGCGGCGGGCCGGGCGCGGACCCCGGCCGGCCCGGCACGTTCCATGAGAATTTCGGACAACCGCCCAGAATCCCCCAGCGCGGTCGAGCCCGGTACTCCTTGCCCTGGAGACAGAGTCACCTGTCTCCTGCGCGTCAGTCCTCAGACCGTCCGGTCACCGGCACCGGTCCGGTCAGGCGGGAGTCGACGGGGTTGGGCTCGCGGCTCCGCGCGACCCGCTCGCGCACCGCGTGCGAATGCCGCGTCCGCCAGCGGTGCGCGGCGAGCCGGTGGAACTTCGCGAGCTCCGCGGCGGCGGGGCGCGGCACCCCGGTCAGCTCGTAGCCGTGGTGGCGCAGCCGGTCGGCGAGGACGTGCTCGACCAGGTCCGCCTCCGCGTCGTCGAAGCGCTCCCGCCATGCCCCGACCACGCTCGTGTTGGGCGCCTCGTGGGTGCGCAGATGCCAGGTGCGCCGGGCCGGCACGGTCTTGCGGGCGTGCTGGTACGCCTTGGTCATCTCGGCGTCGTACTCCTCGCCGAGGAACGCGCACAGCTTCACCAGCTCGTCCTCCGGCTCGGCGACGAGGTCCTCGTAGCGGAACTCGTAGAAGGCGTCCGGGCCGAGGCGGGCACCGAGGCGCCGCCCGGTGTCGACCGCCTCCCGCCAGGTGAGCGCGGCGGCGTAGAGGTCGCCCTTGAACCAGGGCATCCGCGTCAGCGAGCTCACCGCGTCCCGGCCGTCCCGGACGAGATGGACGAACTGCGCGTCCGGGAACATCCGCTGGAGCATCGGGACCCGGCGGAAGTAGCTCGGCCGCTTGTCGCCCCACCGCGGCTTGCCGTGCGCCCGCGCGTAGGCGCGGAAGACGGCGGCGAGCGCCGACCCGAGCGTCGGCGGCCCCTGGACGATCTCCTCGACCACGCCGGCGGGGTCCAGGCCGAGGACGGCGAACTTGGTGTCCTTGCCGCCCGTGATCCATTCGGCGAGCGCACGCCGGTTCCGCTCCTGCTCCAGATCGCCGAACTCCTGCCGCAGCGCGTAGGAGACGTGCACGAACCGGGTCTCGGACGGGAACGCGATGCGCCGGTGCGAATGCAGCATCTGCTGGAGCAGCGTGGTCCCCGAGCGCGGGCACCCGAGAACGAAGATCGGCCGGCAGGGCTGCTGCGTCGCCGCAGGTGGGAAGGTGGCTGGCGGGGTCATGGCGGGCGACGGTAGTGACCGCTCCTGAGCCGAAGCTCCAGCGGACCTCAACGCTCCCTGAACGTCCGCCCGGCCACCGGAGGCTTCGCCGTATTTGCGGTGAATGGCACGGTCAACGACCTGTATCCGCCCATCCGCCGCTTAAAGACTTCCCTTCGAGCAAGAAATAAGCTAAAGTAACTACCGGTGTGCCGGGAAGTCTGGTCGGCGAGGCAGGATCTGTCTCCGACCTGGAGGGTATGAATGACTCCCCGGCACTTTCTCGTTGCGCCGGCTCAGCCGCGCCGAGCCCGCCCCCAGGACGCCAGGCCGTATGACCTGAGTCACATCACCTGGGCGCACGCCTTCCCAGATATCTGAGCACGACCCCTTTCCCGCTCAGCGAATCCTTTCTCAGTACCGGATCGCCGTTTTCGGCGGCCCGAGTGCTCAATGACGTCTCGATGCGGAAGCGTGCATTTTCATGGGTGAATTCTTCGACGCCGCGTTCGGTTTTCCCACCGCTCTTTTCAGTTTCTCCCTCCTGGTCGTCGCCGGGTACTGGACGCTCGTCCTGCTCGGCGGCCTGGGCGTCGACCTCCTCGGCGCCGGCACCGATGCCGATACGGGGGCCGGTGCCGGCGCCGACGCGGAGGGCGGCGACGGGGGCGGGGACGGGCTCGTCGCCGAACGCCTCGCGATGCTGGGCCTCGGCGGCGTCCCCGCCACGGTCGTCCTCTCCCTGCTGATCGCGATCGCGTGGTTCGTGAGCCTGGCGGCGTCCGCGCTGACCGGCGGCGTCGCGCTGCGCCTGCTCGGCCTGTCCGGGGCGCTGGTGGCGGCCTGGGCCGGAACCCGCCTCGCCGTGCTGCCGCTGCGCCGCGTGTTCCAGGAGCAGGTCGCGGCGTCGCTGCGCGACTTCGTCGGGCTGCCGTGCGTGATCCGGACGGGCCGGGTCGGGCCGGACTTCGGCCAGGCGGAGGTCACCGCGCCGGACGGGTCGTCCGCGATCGTCCAGGTCCGGCGGCCCGCGATGGACGTGCCCGTGGCGGGCCCGGCGGCCGGCGGCGCGGGCCCGGCGGCGGGCCTGACCGCGGGCAGCGCCGCACTCATCTTCGACTTCGACCCGGACGGCCAGTTCTTCTGGGTCATGCCGCACGACACCGCGTCCGACCTGGCCGAAGGCCACCGGACCGGCTGACTCCCCGCGACCTCGTCCCCCAGCAGAACAGGGATCCCGATGGACACCATCACCATAGGAGCCGGTGTGCTCCTCGCGCTCGCCCTGCTCATCGCCCTCGGCCTCGTGCTGATGGTGAGCCGGTTGTTCCGCAAGGTCGACCAGGGCCGGGCGCTGATCATCTCCAAACTCAAGAAGGTCGACGTCACCTTCACCGGCGCGGTCGTCCTGCCGGTGCTGCACAAGGCCGAGCTGATGGACATCTCGGTCAAGACGATCGAGATCGAGCGGACCGGCCGGGACGGGCTGATCTGCAAGGACAACATCCGCGCCGACATCCGCATAACGTTCTTCGTCCGCGTCAACAAGACCGTCGAGGACGTCGTGAAGGTCGCGCAGGCGATCGGCACCGAGCGCGCCAGCAGCCAGGACACGCTGCAGGAACTGTTCGCCGCGAAGTTCTCCGAGGCGCTGAAGACCGTCGGCAAGCACCTCGACTTCGCCGACCTCTACACCCGCCGCAACGAGTTCCGCGACCACATCATCCAGGTGATCGGCACGGACCTGAACGGCTACAGCCTGGAGGACGCGGCGATCGACTACCTGGAGCAGACGTCGCTGCTCTCCCTGGACAAGACCAACATCCTGGACGCCCAGGGCATCCGGAAGATCACCGAGCTGACCGCGATCGAGCACGTCCGGACCAACGAGTTCACCCGCAACGAGGAGAAGGAGATCGCCCGCCAGGACGTGGAGGCGCGCGAGGCGATCCTGGAGCTGGAGCGCCGCCAGGCCGACGCCGAGCTCCGCCAGGAGCGCGAGATCGAGACCGTCCGGGCCCGCGAGCAGGCGGAGACCGAGCGGGTCAAGGCGGAGGAGCGGCTGCGGGCGCAGGCCGCGCACATCCGCACCGACGAGCAGCTCGGCGTGCAGCACGAGAACAAGGACCGCGAGGTGTCGGTCGCCGCGAAGAACAAGGAGCGCGTCCTCGCGATCGAGAGCGAGCGCATCGAGAAGGACCGCCTGCTGGAAGTGATCGCCCGGGAGCGGGAGACCGAGCTGACCCGGATCGCCGCCGACAAGGAGGTCGAGGCGGAGAAGCGGGAGATCGCGAACGTCGTCCGGGAGCGGATCGCGGTGGAGCGGACGGTCGCCGAGCAGGAGGAGGCCATCAAGCGGCTGCGCACCGTCGAGGAGGCCGAGCGCGCCCGCCAGTCGGTGATCATCCACGCGGAGGCGGAGGCCCAGGAGAACCTGGTCAAGGACATCAAGGCCGCCGAGGCAGCGGAGGCCGCCGCGCAGCACCGGGCCCGCGAGGAGCTGACGATGGCGGAGGCCCGCCGGCAGGCCGCCGAGCTGGACGCGGAGGCGAAGGTCCGGCTGGCCGAGGGCCTGCGCGCCGAGTCCGCCGCGCCCGGCCTCGCCGAGGTCGAGGTCCGCGAGCGCGACGCCGCGGCGATCGAGAAGGTCGGCCGCGCCGAGGCGCTCGCCGCGCAGGAGATGGCGATGGCGGAGGCCGCCCGGATCCGGGAGAGCCTGCGCGCCGAGGCGGAGGGCCTGCACGAGAAGGCCGGCGCGATGGCCGCGCTGGACGAGGCGTCCCGCCAGCACGAGGAGTACCGGCTGCGGCTGGAGGCGGAGAAGGACGTCCGGCTGGCCGGCATCGAGGTGCAGCGGCAGGTCGCCGAGGCGCAGGCGAGCGTCCTCGCGGCCGGGCTGGAGAAGGCCGACATCGACATCGTCGGCGGCGACTCGGTGTTCTTCGACCGGCTGGTCGGCTCGATCGGGCTCGGCAAGAGCGTGGACGGCTTCGTCCGGAACTCCGAGGTCGCGCAGTCGCTCGCGGGCCCGTGGCTGGACGGGACGGCGTCCTTCACCGACGACGTGACCCGGCTGCTCGGCTCGATCGACGCCGGCGGCGTCCGCGACCTCACGCTGTCGGCGCTGCTGCTGCGCCTGATCAAGTCCGGCGGCCCGGAGACGGCCGGCCTCCAGGACCTCCTGGACACCGCCCGCCGGCTCGGCGTCGCCGACGCGCCGCTGGCGCAGGTCAATGGAACCGCGGTGACCGCCGGCTGATCGAAGGGATCTGCGGCGGGTCGTCGCGTCCGGGGGCCGCCGGACCGGCGGCCCGCCGCGGCCGGAGCGGACCGGCGGCACGGGGACGGCGTGGACTTCGGGGAAGAGGGGAGAGACGGTGAGCGAGGTCGTCATGGAGGCCGCCGAGACCGCGGGCGCCCAGGCCGGGGACGCCCAGGCTGAGGACGGTAGGGCCGGGCTGGACCACGGAACGTACGAGGTGCTGCGGGCGCGGCTCGCCGGGCACGCCGGCGAGCTGGCGCGCCGCGCGGAGGCGCTGAACGCGCGGCGGCTGGAGGTGTTCGGCGGCACGGAGATGCGGCTGGCCGGCACCGAGCGGATCCGGACGGCGCACAGCTGCGTACCCCGCGACGTGGTGGCGCTCGGCGGGGTGATGCTGTTCGGCTACAACGTCTTCCTCGGGCTGAAGCCGGAGACGGCCGTCGGCGACGTGTTCTCCCTGCACCGGTTCACCCGGGACGGGGACGGCATCGCGTTCGTCCCGGCCGGGCCGGAGGCGGTGCCCGGCCTGCTCGACGACCCGCGCTTCGCGCGCGACTTCGCCGACATGTACCGGTACTACCGGCAAGCGCGGCTGCTCCAGCTCCGGCTGGTGGACGGGCGGCTGCTCGCGGTCTTCCAGACCGGCCCGCGCCTCACCGACCTGCGCGTCCTGCGGTGGCGGACCGCCCCGGACGGCACCGTCGCCTACGAGGACAACCAGGGCGAACGCGACCACTCGTTCCCGCCCGCGCACGACGTCGACTGGGTCGAGACCACGCGGGACGACCACGTCCTCGGGCGCCACCCGCACATCTCGATCGGCGGCGAGCTGTTCGTCGAGACCATCGGCGGCACCCTCACGGTGAAGATCGAGGACAACACCGGCACCGGCGAGGGGATCTACTCCGAGCCGGTCGACGAGCCGCTGCAGTCGCTCGCCGACGCCGACGTCCTGCACGCCCGCGTCGGGGCGCTGGTCCTGCTGCGGATCCGGCCCTACAACGAGCCGGCGTGGCGGCACCTGGTGTTCAACGTCCGCACGAAGGAGGTCACGCGGCTCGACGGGATCGAGCAGGCGTGCCGGCGGCTCCCCGACGACCACGGCATCATCTTCCCGGGCGGCTACTACCTCGACACCGGCGCCGCGAAGACGTTCGACACCGACGTGGCGGGGCTGGAGTACGAGCGGGTCATCCGCTCCCCCAACGGCGAGGACGTCCTGTACGTCTTCCACTCGCGGGAGGACGGCCGGTCGCTGCTGCTGCCCTACAACGTGATCCGCAAGCGGGTCGCGACGCCGGTGACCTGCCACGGGTACTCGCTGTTCGAGGACGGGACGCTCGTCGTGATGCGGGCGTTCTCCGACGAGCCGTCCCGCGTCCACCCGATGCAGATCTGGGCGACCCCGTACGTGTCGGACGCGCACGCCGCCGCGCAGCCGGTCGGCACCGGGCCGCTGGAGCGGGTCGGGAACGCCGACCTGGTCCGCGGCATCTCCGAATGCCTGTCGATCACCCGGATGGTGGACGAGATGTCGCCGTCCACGCGGGTGTTCGAGGCGCTCATCGCGTCCTGCACGCGGGTCGCGGACCTGTACCCCTGGCTCGGCGGCGGGGACCTCGGCGGCGTCACCGCGCCGCTGGCTGACGTCCGCTCGACGGCGGGCCAGGTGCTGGACGAGTTCGAGAAGGTCCAGGCGCTGACCGAGCAGGCGGTCTCCGCTGTTTCCGAGGCCGCCGACGGCATCGCCGCGCTGGCCCGCGGCGCGCGGACCGAGCCGCCGGCGACGGCGGACGGCTGGATCTCCCGGCTCGCGGAGTTCCGCCGCGCCCAGGGCCGGCTGGAGACCCTGCGCGGCCTCCGCTACGTCGACACCACCCGGATCGACGAGCTCGCCGAATCCGTCCGGGCCGAGCTCCGGGACGCGGGCGAGGGCGCGGTCGGTTTCCTCCAGCGCGAGGACGCCTTCACCGGCTACCACGCCGAGGTCGAGCGCGTCACCGAGGCCGCCCGCGCCATCGGGACGGCCGCCGGCGCCGCCCCGCTCGCCGACCTCCTCGCCGCGCAGAACGAGGGGCTGGAGGTCGTGACCGAGGTCGTCGGCGACCTCGACATCACCGACGCGACCGCCCGGACCGCGATCCTGGAGCGGGTCGGCGAGGTGCTCGGCGGCCTGAACCGGGCCCGCGCCGTCCTGGACGTCCGGCGCCGCGACCTGCTCGGACGCGAGGGCCGTGCCGCGTTCGCCGCCGAACTGGCCCTGCTCGACCAGTCGATCGCCGGGGCCCTGGCCACCGCCGCCACGCCCGAGGACTGCGACGAGCAGCTCGGCCGCCTGCTGCTCCGCGTCGAGACGCTCCAGGCCCGCTTCGCCGAGCTGGACGAGTTCCTCGCCGAGCTGGAGACGAAGCGGACCGAGGTCTACGAGGCGTTCTCGTCCCGCAAGCAGACGCTGCTGGACGAGCGCGCCCGCCGCACCGACCGGCTCACCGGGTCGGCCGAGCGCATCCTCACCGGCGTCCGCCGCCGCGCCGCCGCGCTCACCTCGCCGGACGAGGTCAACACCTACTTCGCCACCGACGCGATGGTGGCCCGCCTCCGGTCGATCGCGGGCGAGCTGCGCGGGCTGGACGACGGCGTCCGCGCGGAGGAGCTGGAGGGGCGCGTCAAGGCCGCCCGCCAGGAGGCCGGCCGCGCGCTGCGCGACCGCCTCGACCTGTACGGGGACGGCGGCGGGACGATCCGGCTGGGCCGGCACCGGTTCGCGGTCAACACCCGGCCGATCGAGCTGACCCTCGTCCCGCACCGCGACACGGTCGCCTTCGCGATCACGGGGACCGACTACCGGGGGCCCGTCCGGGACGACGGCTTCGCCGCGACCCGGCACCTGTGGAACCAGACCCTCGTCTCGGAAACCCCGGAGACCTACCGCGCCGAATACCTCGCGGCGTCGATCCTGGCCGCGTCATCCCTCACCGACCTGCGGCGGGCCGCCGCCGACGGCCGCCTGCTCACCCTCGTCCGGGACGCGGCGGCCGACCGCTACGACGAGGGCTACGAGCGCGGCGTCCACGACCACGACGCGGCCCGCATCCTGGAGGCGCTGCTGCGCCTGCGCTCCGACGCGGGCCTGCTCCGCTACCCGGGCGCGGCCCGCGCCACCGCGCAGCTCTTCTGGACGCACGGCACCGACGAGGCCGGACGCTCCACCTGGACGACCCGGGCCCGCTCCCTCGTCCGCGCCCGCGAAGCCTTCGGCCGCGCCGACGCCCTGACCGGCCTCACCACCGAACTCGCCGCGTCGATCACCGGCTTCGCAACGGCGCACGAACTGCCCGCACCCGACCCGCTCACCGCCGAGTACCTGGTCGAGGAACTGGCCGCCGCACCCGACGGCTTCGTGACGAGCCAGGGCGCCCGCACGCTCCTGAAGGGCTTCGCCCAGGCGGCGGGCGACGGCACCCTGGACGACGACCTGCGCGGCGCCGGCACTCTCGCCGCGCGCCACCAGCTCGCCGAAGCCTGGCTCACCTCCTACCTGGGCACCGGCGCGGACGGCGACCCGGCCGACGTCCCCGAGGCCGTCGCGACGCTGCTCTGCGCGTCCGACCGCTACGACTCCCCCGCCGCGCTCACCGCGACGATCGAGGACCTGCTCGGCGACCACCCGCGCATCGCCGACCGCAGGCTCGTCCTGCGCCTGGACGAACTGCTCGCCCGCACGCACCGCTTCCGCGCCGAACGCGTCCCCGCCTTCCGCGCCTACCAGAAGACCCGCAACGACCTGATCGCGTCCGAGGAGAAGCGCCTCGGCCTCGCCGGTCTCAAGCCCCGCACGATGAGCGCGTTCGTCCGGAACCGCCTCGTGGACGAGGTCTACCTGCCCCTCATCGGCGACAACCTCGCCAAACAACTCGGCGCCACCGGCGAAGGCAAGCGCACCGACCAGATGGGCCTGCTCCTGCTCATCTCACCGCCCGGCTACGGCAAGACAACCCTGATGGAATACGTCGCCGACCGCCTCGGCCTGGCCTTCGTCCGGGTGGACGGCCCCGCCCTCGGCAACGACGTGACGTCCCTCGACCCGGCTCAGGCGCCCAACGCGACGGCGGCCCGCGAGGTCGAGAAGATCAACCTCGCGCTCGAAATGGGGAACAACGTCCTGCTCTACGTGGACGACATCCAGCACACGTCGCCCGAATTCCTGCAGAAGTTCATTCCCCTCTGCGACGCCCAGCGCCGCATCGAGGGAGCGACCCGCACCTATGACCTGCGCGGCAAGCGCTTCGCCGTCTGCATGGCGGGCAACCCGTACACCGAGTCCGGCCGGCGCTTCCGCATCCCCGACATGCTCGCCAACCGCGCGGATGTGTGGAACCTGGGCGATGTCCTTTCCGGTAAGGACGACCTGTTCGCGCTCAGCTACATCGAGAACACGCTGACCTCGAACCCCGTCCTGGCGCCCCTCACGACCCGCGACCGCGACGACGTCGAGTTGCTCGTCCGCCTGGCCTCGGGCGACGAGACCGTCCGCCCCGACCGCCTGGCGCACCCCTACTCCCAGGCCGAGTTGGACGAGATCCTCTCCGTCCTGGAAAAGCTGATCCACGTCCAGCAGACCGTCCTGACGGTGAACCGCGCCTACATAGCCTCCGCGGCCCAGGACGACGCGTCCCGAACCGAACCGCCGTTCCGCCTCCAGGGCTCCTACCGCGACATGAACAAACTCGCCGAACGCATCCTCCCGGTCATGAACGCGACCGAACTGGAAGCGGCGATCGACGACCACTACAAGGCCGAGTCGCAGACCCTGACCTCCGACGCCGAAGCCAACCGCCTCAAACTCGCCGAACTCCGAGGCACTCTGACCCAGCCCGAAGCCGACCGCTGGACGGAGATCAAGACCGCCTACCAGCGCTCCCGCACACTCGCCGGCAACACCGAAGACCCATCCGTAGGCGCCCTTCTCCACCTGGCGGACAAACTCGCCGCCATAGAAAAGGCCCTCCGCGCCCGATGAAAAGTGGCGGACGCGCGCCCGGAAACGCGCGTCCGCCTTACAGTCCCTTCCCCACCTGCCGCTCGTACTGCTCCCACAAATCGAACGCCTCGCGCCGCCAAGCAGAAGCCCGCACGATCTCCCTCTCCGCCAGCGCGGTGTCCACCAAGGTTCACCGGCTGCGTTGACCTGCGGCGTGTTGTTGTTATCAGCGCGTCGGAAACAACAACACGCCGCAGGTCAACGACGGGTGACCCGGTCGACGTTCGTGGACACCGCACTCGCGCCCGGCCCGGCGAACAAGATCACAGCCTCGGGCCACTCCTCCCGCCCTTCCGGACGAGGCCGCCCAATCCCCCGGAGCACCCGCTTCACCCGGCCACCTCGAACCACACCGTGGTCTGACCGGTGTTCCCGACGGACGTGCCCCACCGGTCGGCGAGCCCGTCCACCACCAGGAGGCCCCTCCCGGACTCGGCCCATCCGCCGCCCTGGGACGGGATCGCCGGAACCGCCCGCGCGCCGCCGTCGTCCTGGATCTCCACCCGGATCCGGCGGGACGCGAAGAGCATGGTCACCCACACCCCGCCGCCCGCCGAACCGGTCGCGCTGTGCCGGACGGCGTTCGTCGCGATCTCGCAGACCATCAGATCGACGTCCCCCGCGTCGAACCCGTGGTCGCGCGCCGCCAGGGTCTCGGCCAACATCCGCCGAACATGCGCCCGGACCTGCCGGACGTCCAACACACCACCCGAACACAGCCGCTCCGTGTACCCGACGTCCCAGACGATCATCGCTCGACCTCCGCGATCCGCCGCGCGGCCATGAGAGTGGACCCGGCCGGAGCCTTGCAGACCCCGTCCCACAGGAACGCCCACCCGCCGTCGTACTCCTGGACGCCGAGGACCGCCATGGACCGCCGCCGGAACGGCACGGGGACCGAAAGCACCGGCTCGGCCCTCGCGTCCAGGTAGAGCACCGACCCCCGCCCCACCCCGCGCAGGGCCCACATGAGCCCGACCAGCAGTTCGAACCGCTCCAGCGTCACGCTTCCTTGCCTACCGGGTCTCTCCATCGAGATCATCACCCCACAACTCGGCCTCGCCGATCGGACACCGTCCGTCATCGACGGCTGACATACTGCTACTGAGCACCTGCAAGCTAGATTGCATCTTGCAGATTTACAAGCCAGTTGCAGAGACGAACAAAAGTCCGCAAGGACGAATCAGACAAGGACCTGCATATGCCCCCGCGCTCAAGCCCCACGGCTCGTCGACGACGCCTCGCCGGCGTCCTCCGACAGCTCCGCGAAGATCGCAGTTTGAGCTGTGCCGAAGTGGGCCGTGCAGTCGGATGGTCGGAGTCGAAGGTCAGCCGCATCGAGACTGGCCGTACCGGCATCCGGGCCGACGACCTCGATCACCTGCTCGACGTCTACGAGGTGGACGACGAAACGCGGAGTACGCTTCGCGCACTCCGCAAACAGGCCCACCACCGCGGATGGTGGAACTCCTTTTCGGACGCCTTCCCTCATTGGTTCCGGAACTACGTCGGCCTTGAGGACGGCGCCAAGGCTCTAATGATCTACCAGGCGGACCTGGTTCCGGGCCTCATGCAGACCGATGACTACGCGGAAGCGATCATCCGTGCGCACCGCCCCTCGCTCGAATCGGACGAGGTCGAGCGGCAACTCACGGCCCGCGCCGCACGGCAAGCCCTGCTGACTCAGCCCGACCCTCTCGAACTCTGGGTCGTCCTCGACGAGGCCGCGCTGCGCCGCATGGTCGGCGGCCCCAAGACGATGGCGGCACAGTTGCGCCGCCTCGTGCAACTGGCGGACCTTCCACACGTCACCCTGCAAGTCCTGCCATTCGACCAGGGAGCCCATGCGTCCATGGGGACGTCCTTCCACCGCCTGACGTTTCCCGAGCAGGACGCCGACGACATCGTCTACATCGAAGACCTCACCAGCAGCCAATATCTAGAGCAACCAACCGACATCGAGCGCTATACACTCGTCTCGGATCATCTGCGGGCATCTGCCCTGTCCCCGGAAGCATCCAAAGCCTTCATCAGGCGTCTCGCCGAGGGCCTGAGCGAGTGAGAGGAAGTACGGCGTGGCTCCGCCAAGCTCGACCAGCGCGACATGGCGCAAGAGCAGCCGAAGCAACGGAGCGGGCGGCGCCTGCGTGGAACTCGCGGACCTGCGCACACATGTCAAGGTCCGCGACAGCAAGGACCCCGCCGGGCCCGTCCTGACCATCCCCACCGGCCAGTGGTCCCGATTCCTCCACGCGGTCAAGCGCGGTACCCACGACCTCTGACCGGTACCGCCGCCAAGGGCCCGGCTCCCGTGCCGCCAGCGGGGCATGAGGGACTGCGACCGGGGTACGGCGCGTTGAGCATCGCGTGCCCCTGCATCAGCGGCCGATAGGCCACTGCCCGGCTACACGCTAGGGGCCGGGACGACCTCATGCCGAAGAGCGGACGTTCGTCGCGGTACTGCTGGGCGAAGATCTGGACGAACTCACATACAGCATCCACGCTGACACAAACTCGTTCCTGCCAGAACGGCGGCCACCGCGGGTGGCATACCGGCAGGTCACTTATGCGTCGCTTGGCATCCAACAGGACAATGCACTTGGGATGGACGTGAGTCACTGATCCAAGGCGCCCGGCGGCTTCCGATCCCTGGAAGAACGGCGCAGTCGTCCACGACACCGCGAGCTACTGCGCCACTGCGGCCGCTACGCCAATTTCTGTAGCATCTCGCCGACCAATTTAAACATCATCGCACTCAGTCATTTCTGGCGGGGTCGCGCTCTCACTGCCGAGTTCAGAAAGATACTTTCCGCGTAGTTTGGACCATCCTCCCCCATTCTTTGCCAGGTCTCGAAGGGCCTCACATACCAAATGCTTCATAAAGCCATCTCCCTTCTTTAGTCCGATCCCCCAGTACTGCGTGGTGCCTGGGATTGGATCTTTAATCATCTTGAGCCCGTCCCCCTGAAAGCCGACCAGGACGGCCCTGTCGGTGACCATGGCAGAATAATCAGATTCTGGACGCTTCAAATCATCCGCACATTGTTGATAGTCCGTCACCGACTTAGTCTTTATTTTGACTTTCCCTAGCTCTTTTTCCGAAGTCGACCCAGCAGAGGTGCACACTAGAAATTCTTCTTTGTATTCAGGCTCCTTTGCCACATTCTTTAGTTCAGCCCATCCGTTTACCCGCTCCGGAATCCGGCTTCCATATCTGTTCTTGATGTACATGCCATCTCGGCCTCCATACATCAATATCCCCTGACTGGTGACGAAGTATGGGCCCGCGAAATCTACCTTTTCTTTGCGTTCAGGAGTGATGCTGTAGCTCCCCACTATCAGGTCCAGATCGCCCCGGTCAATTCCGTCCTCGCGATTTGCGGACGAGACATCTTTGAACACGAGGTGCGAGTGCTTCAGTTCGGGACGCCCGGCGATTCGCTTGGCTATCTCCACATCAAACCCGTCCCATTTCGAAGGATCCCCGTCGAATTTCGAAGGATCGCCCTCGACTCTTTTACTCAGACCGGGCTGGGCTCTTTTAATTCCGATGACGATCGTTCCGTTTCTTTGTGCAATTTTGCGGAGGGTGGCAGATTTATTCGGATCCCACTTGTGCGTTTGGGCGTTCACCGTATCCGGCTTGCTCAGTTGGTCCCACGTGAGCCATCCGCCGCCGGCCAGAAGAGCCAGGCACACTGCCCCCACCACGATCCGAGATCTCCCGCCGAACGTGAGGCGAGGGGGGCGTTGGCCGCGTCCGGCACTCCCGAACCCCGACACGTCGTCCGCACGAGGGCCTGAATCTGATGTTGTCGACGGCCCTATATGTGGATGGTCCGCGGACCCGGCCGAATCATCGCCACCGGAGCGAGGGTTGCCTGTGGACAAGGCGGCGTGTCCGGAGCCAACCCGAGGAGCGTCTGCCATGCATGAAGGGGCGGCTTCCGCTTCCTGCCACTGTGGCCTGTCACGCTGATGGTCCAGGGTTCGGCTCAAGAAATCCGGTGCGTCGGGCAGGCAGATCCAGGCCGTGGTGTCGGTCTCCTTCACCGAGACCCTGATAGGCAGGTAACTCTCGGGCCTGGCAGCCGGAGTGTGCCAGATCACGTCCTGATAAATGTCGCTGGAAGTGATGATCGCCACCAGCGCCGGGCTTGCGGCCAGAGCATCCTTCAGCGGCGGAGCCTCAGACAGGCGAAATGCCTTGTCTACCGCGGTACCGACGAAGCCGTGAGCGTCCTTGAGAACCTCACCGGCGTGGACGGCGATCCGCAACCTGACCCGTGCCCGTGGTTCGGAGACGTTATGTCGGGCCAACGTGACAACCAGTTCCAGCGGCAGCCTGCTCAACAAACGATCTTTCGGTACGTCCGCTGACAGCACTATGAGCGCACCGTCACCACGGTCCTCGTGGTCGTGGTCATCCAGCGCGATCTCGCATGCGTTGAATGCGCTCCGCAGCGCCTCGTACATGCCCTGGCGCGCGACAGCCTTCCACGAGTCGGACAATTCAGAAGAACGCTCAATATCAACACAGATAATCAGTCGATGCAACCGCAAGTTTTCCATTACCCCACCCTGATCGTGGCGCCCGCAGAGGTTACCGACCCTGCCGACGGTACCGACAGGCCATGAGGGCCGCTCATGCCGGGTCACTGCGAGCAATCGTATCGGTGTCGCCACCCGGCGGCTTGTTCCACGCTTCCTCGCCACCATCGGGATATCGGTGCCAGCGGCCACGGACCTTCAAATGGTCCGCAAGCACGTCCAACCCACCCGAGTGCGTCCACTCGCTGCCCGCACCCGCACCCGCACCCGCCAGCCTAATCACCGTTACGCGCCCACCGCTGGCAGACCGCACAACGAACCGGCGCAATCTGTTTTCGGCTGGCACATCGTCCCCTATAAGCCCGTCGTTAAATCCCTCGTGATCGCGAGGGAGCTGTGATCAGTACGGAGCATGGCTGGCTTCCCATGCCAGTTCAACCTTTTTTGATGCCGGCTCGGGTGCGGAGTTCGTGATGCGCTGCCGAAGCGCCGAAGAGCGCGGGTACGACGTTGCTTGCGGGGCGCCGTAGTGGTCGTTCCCTGAACCGCCGTGGGTCAGCCGGTCGCGGGCTGGCGGTCGGCGGCGCTCGGGGCGGCTTCGTCGGTGAGGAAGCCGCCGGACTGGTGGTGCCAGAGACGGGCATACGGGCCCTTGGACTGGAGGAGTTCCCGGTGGGTGCCCTCTTCAAGGACGCGGCCGCGGTCGAGTACGACAAGGCGATCCATGCGGACGACCGTGCTGAGACGGTGCGCGACGACGAGTGCGGTGCGGTCGCGCATCAGGTGCCACAGAGCCTCCTGGACGAGGAGTTCACTTTCGGAGTCCAGCGCACTGGTCGCCTCGTCCAGGAGAAGGATCGGGGCGTCCCGGAGGACGGCGCGGGCGAGGGCGAGGCGCTGCCGCTGACCGCCGGAGAGCTTCACGCCTCGCTCGCCGACCAGCGTGTCGAACCCGTCCGGGAGGCTCTCGACGAACTCGGTGACGTGTGCCGCCCGCGCGGCCTGGAGGATCTCGGCTTCGGTGGCGCCCGGCCGGGCGAAGGCGATGTTGTCGCGCACCGACCGGTGGAACATCGCGGGTTCCTGCGGGACGTACGCGATCAGGCCGCGCAGGTCGCTCTGGCGCAACCGTGCGATGTCCTGGCCGCCGACGAGGATCCGGCCGCCGTCGACGTCCATGAGACGCAGCAGGAGCCGGGTGAGGGTGGTCTTGCCGCCGCCGGACCGGCCCACCAGGCCGATCTTGGCGCCGCTGGGGATCTCCAGGTCCAGCTTCTCGAACAGGGGCGGGCCGTCGCCATGGGCGAAGAGCACCCGCTCGAAGCGGACCGCGGCATCGGCCGGGCGCAACGGCTGCGGGTCGGGCGGGTCCACGACGGTCGGCGGGACGAGGAGCAACTCGGTGAACTGCGCGCTCTCGGTGAGCGTGCTCTCCAACCGCCGATAGATCTGGTTGAACTCGAACATGATCCGTGTCGCGTTGGTGTAGTAGGAGAACGTCACCACGATGCCCTCCACCCCGAGTCCGCCGTGGAGTGCCACCGCGACGAGGAGCCCCAGGGCGCTGGTCAGGACCGACATCGGAGCCACGATCGTGTCGACCCGCAGGTTGGCGTAGTCCCAGGAGCGCAGCGACAGGCGGTGCTGCTCGGCGACCCGGCCGCGGAACTCGGCGGCCTCCCGCTCCTCGGCGGCGAACGCACGGACCGTCTCCATGTTGGTCACCACGTCGGCGACGTGGCCCGACACTCGCACTTTGGCCGCCTCCCGCTCGTCCACCAGCACTTGCCGGCGGCGGATGAACGGGGTGACGAGGAAGCCGGTCACGACGATCAGTCCGACGAGGACGACGACCAGGAGCGGGTGATACCGCCACAGGATCACCGAGGCGAAGGACAGCGGGATCACATTGGCCACGACCGAGAAAGTGAGCGTGTCCGCGAAATTTTCGAAGCCGCCGGAGAAGCTCAGTATCCGTTTGGTCAGCGAACCGGCGAAGTTGTCGTGGAAAAAGGCGGTGTCTTTGGCGAGCAACTCGTCCATGCCGACGATGCCGAGCCATTCGATGCCGCGGCCGTTCGTCCGGTTGAGGAAGTGCAGTCCCGCTCGCCACAGCGCCTCGCCCGCCAGCATCAGGCCGGCGAAGCCGAGAACGTAGGGCAGGAGCGCGGCGAGGTCGCTTTCCCCGCCGTCGGCCAGGTGCCCGACCAGGGCGGCCACCATCAGCGGTGTCAGGTAGAACAGGCAGGTGTTCCCGAGCGCCGGTAATGTCAGCGCCGGCAGCGAGATACGCCACTGGCGGCGCAGCACATCGCAGTAATAGCGCAGGGCCAGCAGAACCGCTCGCCGCCGGGGCGACCGAGCGTCCCCGGAGCCACCCCGTACCCCCAGCACGTCAACCCACCCTCCACACCGGCGCTCTCCCATGCTGCCTCAATACGTCCAGGCAGGCGAACGTATTTCCCGAGTGCTCGCGCCCGTGAGTAAATGACCCGAAAGGCGCGTCCGGATTTCGGGCGCGCCTTTCAGTCGTTACGGAAGGTGGCGGCGAGGCGGGGGGAATGGTAGGCGGAAGAGTCGCCGGATAGCCAGGACGGCAGGTCGGGGGCCTGGGGGCGGGCGCCGCCGGCCAGCAGGACGGCGAGGGAGGCGACGGCCCCCGCCGCGACGATGACCAGCGTGATCCAGATGGCGAGGAGGATGCCCCGGGACAGGTCGGTGCTGGTCATCGCGATGTGCACCAGGACGGGGCCGACGAGGAAGGCGGCCTCCGCGCGCAGCAGTTCCACCAGTGCGAACGTCGGGCCGAGCCGGGTGGACGGGACGCTGAGGCCCGCCATGAACAGCCCGGGGGTGACGCCCGCGCCGGCGCCGAAGCCCAGCAGGACGCCCGCGACCGCCACGACCGGGGTACTGCTGGACGGCTGGAGCCACAGCAGTAACGCACCGCCGGCCAGCACCACGCCCATCCCGGTGAACGCCAGCACGGGCAGCCAGCGGGTGGTCAGCATCGTCTTGAACAGCCAGGCCGCCACCAGAACGCCGGCGACCTGGGTGGCGAGGAGCCCCCCGGTCGCCAGCGGCGTCCGGTGGTCGACCTCCAGCAGGTAGATCACGGCGAGTTCGATCAGCGTGGTGAAGCCGGCGCCGGCCACCATGGCGATGGACACCCCGGTCACGGGGAGGGTGTGGGCGAGGAGTTTCAGCGGCATCAGCGGCCGCGGCTTGCGGTACTGGCGGACCAGGAGGGTGCCGAGCGCCGCCGCGCCGATGAGCAGCGGGACCAGGAAGCCCGCGGAGGTGAACGAGCCGCGGCCCAGCCAGGCGACACCGAGGAACGGCAGGATCGTCGCGCCCGCCGCCACGGGGATGGCCGAGTAGTCGAACCCGATGCGCGGGGACGGGGCGGCGGAGCGCTCGAAGGTCAGCGCGCCCATGAGCAGGCCGGCCGCGCCGAGGCCCGCGATCCCGAGGTACAGGGCGCGCCACGCGTCGAAGCCGGCCGCGACGCCGCCGACGAGCGGCCCCAGCGTGACCATGCCGAACAGCCCGAGGTTGACGAACGCGGCGGTGAGCGGCAGTTTCCCGACGCCGTGGTTGGTGACGAGCGGCGGTAACGCGGCGACCAGCAGCATGCCGGTCGCCGCGCCCTGCAGGACGCGCCCGGCGATGAACACCTCGAGGCCCGGTGCCAGGGCCGCGAGCAGCGAACCGGCGACGAAGCCCGCCTCACAGGACAGGAAGAGGGTCCGGCCCGGTAAGCGCTGGATGAGGTCGGCGGCGGCGACCGCACCGAACGCGTAGAAGGCGTTGGACAGTCCCCCGGCCAGTTGCGTGCCGAAGCGCCCGCCGCCCAGGTCGCGCTCCACCGGCTGCCGCAGCAGCAGGGACGCGGTCGACAGGACGATGAACGGGCAGAGCGCGAGCAGCGCCATCGCGACAGCACCGGCATAGCTGCCGCGCAAGGGGACCCCGGACAGCCGGACTTTCGTCGCCACCATGCGGCGTCGGCTACCCCTGCCTTCCAGGGGTAAACGAGCGGCCGACCGTTCCCCGGCGAATTCCGGCAGGGCGCGGAAAAGGCGCGCCCGGACGGGCCGGGCGCGCCTTTCATCGTGGCGGGGGCGGGATTCGAACCCGCATCACCAGGCTTATGAGGCCTGCATGCTCCCGTTGCACTACCCCGCACCGGCATTTCGATGATAAAAGGCCGGTACGGGGAGGCGCCAATCCTTTTTCCGCCGGACCGCCGCGCGGGCGGTCAGGCGTGGACGCGGGCGTCGGCCTCGATGGCCTCGCGGAGGTGGCGCTCGGCGTCCTCGCTGAGCGAGGTCTGCAGGATCTCGCCGCCGTACGGGGTGATCTGCGGGATGACCTTGTCCGGCGTCACCCGGGTGACCAGCAGGAACAGGGCCGCGCCGCCGGGCTGGAGCTTCGCGCCGAGCTCGCGCATGAACGAGTCGTCCACGCCGACGTCGGTCATCTTGCCGCTCGCGGCGCCGGCGGCGGCGCCGACGGCCATGCCGACCAGCGGGGCGAAGAAGAGCATGCCGAGCAGCCCGCCCCAGACCGTCCCCCAGGCGGCGCCGCGGCCGGTTGTGTTGTGGATCTGGTGGAGTTTGATCCCGCCGTCGAGGCGCTTTTCGACGACGGCGGCGTCGGCGAGCGCGATCACGTTCTGGCGCTGCATGTCGATGAGCCGGTCCCGGACCTCGACGGCACTGTCGACGTCAGGGTAGGCGATGGCGATGAGGTCGCTCATTGATGTGTCCCCCAAGGGTGTGGCACCTGAAAGTTTTTCGGAAATGCCCGCTTCTATGCCCGGCAAGCATCAATGGCGGGAAGTTGCCCATTTCCGGCGCGAACCTTGACCTCAGCAGATCCGGGGCGGGGGGTCGCCCACCAGGAAATCGATGGGGCGGGTGCCGTCGAAGGCCGTCTTCAGCAGGACGGTGCCGGGCGGGTCCTCGTGCAGGTGGCCGATGACGGCGGCGTCCGTGCCCAGCGGGTGGGCGCGTAGTGAGGCCAGCGCGGCGTCGGCGGCTTCGGGTGCGACCACGATCACGGCCCGGCCCTGGCAGGCGACGTGCAGCGGGTCGATGCCGAGGAGTTCGCAGGCAGCCCGGACGGCGGGCCGGACGGGGACCGCGTCCTCGTCCACCACCGCGGCAAGGCCCGCGCCGGCCGCCAGTTCGGCGAGTACCGCCGCCACGCCGCCCCGGGTGGCGTCCCGCATGCGGCGGACGGCTCCCGGGCAGCGGGCGGCCAGGTCGGCGAGCAGGCAGTTCAGCGGCGCGGTGTCGGAGGCCAGGTCCGCCTCGGTGTCGAGGACGTCGAGGTCGCCGCGCGCCAGCATGATCGCGGCGCCGTGCTCGCCGATCGGGCCGGTGACCAGGATCGCGTCGCCGGGGCGGACGTCGTCCGCCGGGGCGGAGTGGACGACGCCCACGCCGGCGGTGGTGATGTAGCAGCCGTCGGCCTGCCCACGCCGGACGACCTTGGTGTCGCCCGTGACGATGTCGACGCCGGCGGCCTCGGCGGCGGCGCTCATCGACGCGGTGATGCGGCGCAGCGACGAGACCGGGAAGCCCTCTTCGAGGATGAAGCCGGCGGACAGGTGCAGCGGCGTCGCGCCGGAGACGGCCAGGTCGTTGACCGTCCCGTTGACCGCCAGGTCGCCGATGTCGCCGCCGGGGAAGAACAGCGGCGACACCACGTGCGCGTCGGTGGTGAAGGCCAGGCCGGCGCCGTTGACGGCGAAGCGCGCCGAGTCGTCCAGGCGGTCCAGGAGCGGGTTGTCGAACGCCTCCCTGAAGACCGCGTCGACCAGGGTGCGGGTGGCCTCGCCGCCCGCGCCGTGCGCCAGGGTGACGGTGTCGTCGCGCAGGCGCGCCCTGCCGCCGCGGGCCCGCGTGGTGCGGTCGAGGACCTGCTCTTCCCGTACGGCCATCAGAGGGCCTCCTGCGTCAGTTCCCAGAGGGCGTGGCAGATCGTCGTCCGCGCCTCCTGGATCCGGTGCGCGGACGACGACGGCACGGTGAACAGGTGGGTCGGGCCGGGCGTCTCCGCCATCCGGCCGCCGGTGCGGCCGGTGATCCCGACCGTCGCCATCCCGCGCCGCGACGCCTCCCGCAGCGCGGCGATCAGGTTGGCGGAGTCGCCGCTGGTGGACAGCGCCAGCGCGATGTCGCCGGGACGCCCGAACGCGGCGAGCTGCCGCGCGTAGACGGCCTCGAAGCCGATGTCGTCGGACAGCGCGGTGACGAGGGCGGCGTCGCTGCTCAGGGCGTGCGCGGGCAGCGGCCTCGCGGAGCCGCCCGGGTTGAGGAACAGTGCGGCGACGTCCTGCGCGTCCGCCGCGCCGGCGCCGTTGCCGAACGCGAAGAGCCGGCCGCCGGAGCGGAAGGCGTCCGCCATCCGCGCGGCGCAGGCGGCGATGCCCTCCCCGTGCTCGGCGAGGACGGCCTCCCGCAGCCGGACGATCTCGTTCGCCTTGTCGGCCGTCGACCGCCGGACGTCCTCCAGCAGGGTGTCCAGCCCCGAGCCGCCCGCGTAGAGGAACGGGTAGAGCATCTCGGTCACGCGACCACCTCCCGGCCCGGCACGTCCGGCTGCTCCAGGAACACGTGGACCAGGTCCCAGAGCAGGTGGTACGCGGTGACGTGCACTTCCTTGACGATGCGCGGGTCGGTGGACGGCACGGCCACCAGGTGGTCGACCGCCCCGGCAACCGCCCCGGCGAGCGCCCCGGCGAGCGCCCCGGTGAGCGCCCCGGTGAGCGCGCCGCCGTCGCCGCCCGCCAGCGCGACCGTGAGCATGCCGCGGTCGCGGGCGGTCCGCAGGCCGTGCAGGACGCCGCCGCACCGTCCGTCCGGCGAGATCCCGAACGCGATGTCGTCCGGGCCGCCGAAGCAGCGGATCTGGTGCGCGAAGACGTCGTCCGGCCCCGGCCCGGCGCACAGGCCGGTGAGGGTCGCGGCGTTGCCGGTGAGCGGCATCGCGGGCAGCGCCCGCCTCCCGGCGATCACCGGTTGAACGAACTCGACCGCGACGTGCTGGGCGTCCGCGGCGGCGGCGCCGCTGCCGAACGCGAGCAGCCGCCCGCCGCGGTGGAAGCGCCCCGCCATGGCGTGGGACGCCGCGGCGATAGCGCCGGCGGCGTCCGCGAGCGCCGCGCCCGGTTCGGCGCGCCGCCGGAACACCTCCGCCACCGTGCCGTCCACCGCGCCGCCCGCCGTGCCGCCAACCGCGCCGCCCGCCGTGCCGCCAACCGTGCCGCTCACCGGTCGGTCCCGGGCGGCGGCGGTGGGATGTCCCGTACGCCGTGCTGCCGCAGCGACAACTCGACGGCGAGGTCCCAGCGGTCCGACAGTTCCGCCGACATCGCGTGCGCGTCGTCGCACATCGCCTTCGCCACCCGCGCCGTCTCGGCGTCCCCGGCGCGCTCGGCGACGCGCCGCAGCATCTCGGCCGCCGCGATCTGCAGGTGCGCGGCGACGTAGGCGTCCCGCATGTGCTTGCCGGCGGCGTCGCGGCGGCTGCGGCCGAGCCCGGCCTCCGCGACGGCGGCGAACAGCCGCCCCGCGTCCCGGACCATGGACGGGGACGAGCCGTGCGCCCGCAGCCGCGCCTCGATCTCGCGCATGTGCAGCCGCGTCGTCTCGGCGAACCGGCCGAGCGGCCGGCAGGCGTCCGGTTCGTCCGCCACCGTCGTCAGCAGTTCGCTCAGTGCGGCCTCGACGTGCTCCTGCAGCGCGTGCGCGTCCTTCAGGTAGCCGACGAGATGCCGGTCGATCGTCGTCATCGCCGGGTTCCGATCATGTGGCAGCGGCGCCCGGTGTCACCTGGGCTCGGAGCCGACGTACCGGCGCAGCACCGGCGTCCGCCCGGCCACCATGACGATCATGGCGAGCACCGACAGCGCGGACAGCGCCACCATCAGCCGGACCATGCGCGGGCCGACCCGCTTTCCCTTCCTCATGACACGACTCCCTCTCTCTGTGCGGTGAGTTCCTTCGCGATCAGCCGCTCGATCAGCCGGACGGTCTCCCCGACCGCCGCGCCGACCGGCGCGCTGAGGTCCATTTCCCAGGTGGCGTCGGCCGCCTGCGCCGACGGCTCGCACGCGACCAGCAGGATCCGCGGCGGGACCGGGCCGTTCTCCCGGGCCAGCCGCAGCACCCGCGCCGGGTCGAGCCCGTGCGCGTCGACCCGGGCGCCGCCGAAGCCGCCCGAGTCCGGGTCGGGTTCGGCGACCGAGACGGTGCCGGGCGCGTCGCCGCGGGCGGCGGCGCCGACGAGGATCGCGGTGCGGTGGCCGTCGCCGAGCGCGCACATCAGGTCGACGCCGCGGATGCCGAAGTCGGTGACGTCCACGCCGTCCGGCACGGGGCGCCGCCGCAGCCGCCGGACGACCTCCACCCCGAACCCGTCGTCGCCGTGGAAGACGTTCCCGATGCCGGCGACGAGCACCCGGCGGGACGGCTCGTCCCGCGGCAGCGGGTCCACCTCGTCCAGGCCGATGAAGAACCGGTGCCCGAGGGCGTCGCGGCCGCCGGGCGCCCCGCCGGGGTCGCCGTCGACCGTGACGAGCAGGTGCAGGCCGCCCTCCAGGTCGTCCTCGACCCGCTCGACGGTGGCGGCGCGGCCGACGATGGCGAGGTCGAAGGCGTCCGCGCCGCCCCGGGGACGCAGCCGGACCCGGCTCCCGGCGGTCAGTTCCCGCCCGCGAACGAGCGCCCTCGCGCTCACCACGCCGCGGTCTCCCGCCGCTCGCCTCCGGCGAGGCCGAGCACGCCGAGGAACAGCAGCCCGTCGCCCTCGGACCCGAAGCGCGGGTCGCCGGGGCCGTCCGGCGCGACCTGCGGCCAGTCGTAGAGGGTGACCGGCGCGGCGAGGACGGTGCCGCGCTCGCCCGGCCGGCCCGCGAGGACGGGCCACAGCCCGTCGCTCCCGCACCCGGCGACGGCGGCGGCGAGCCGGTCGGGCGGGTCGGCGGACGAGGCGAACGCCCCGCCGCGAGCGCTCGCCACGACGTGCGCGCAGAGCATCCCGGCGCGGGCGGCGTCCTCGGGCCCGGCCGCGTCCGCGCCGTTGACGATCTCGATCCGCAGCCGCACGGCGCCGTCCCCCACCGGGACGGCGGACGCGTCGACCCAGCCGGCCACCCGCCTCCACGACCGCCGGAGGCGCGCGCCGCCGCCGATCTCCTCGTCCTCGGCGCCGGGCGGGACCGCGACCGGGATCCGGATGGGGCCGGTCAGCATGCGCCGCACGGAGATCCGGCCGCCGGTGACCTCCCGTTCGCGGGCCTCGTCCCAGGTCGTGAACGTCTCGCCGCCGCGGCGGACGCCGTCCACCGGGGTGTCGCCGTCCATGACCTGGCGGCGCACCGCCTGCAGGAAGCGCAGCGTGATCTCGACGTCGGCGTCGGGCGCCGCCTCCAGGACGACCTCGGCGCAGGCGGTCCACCGGTCGCCGGTGCGTTCGGCGTGGGCGCGCGGGTGGACGCCGCCGATCGTCCACCGGCGGCGGTGCCGCAGCGGCGGCCGGCGGTAGGGCCACAGCAGATGGCCCTCGTAGAGGACCGAGTCCGCGACCGCCCTCACACGGTCCACTCTTCCTCCCCGCGCCGCGCGTCGGCCTTCCTGAGCAGTTCGTCGACCGTGTCGTCGAACGAGGAGTGCGCGCGGCGCGCCCGGTAGTCCGACAGCCGGCCGAAGCACGCGTCGTCCAGCCGGAGCCAGCGGGCGGGGCCGTAGTAGTGGTCCATGAGGTCCCGCCACGCCTGGACGGGCAGCACGCCGGCCGCCGTGTGCCGCCAGGGGGCCTGCCGGGTGCGCAGCGGCCCGTCCCCGCCGGGGTAGAAGACCGTGCCGTCGAAGGCCAGGTCGAGGGGGACGTCGCCGCCGTCGAGCGCGCGCAGGTAGCGGTCGGCGCCGGCCTGCGCGTCGTGCCCGCACGGCAGGGACAGCGTGACCTCCGTCCCGCCGCGGAACGTCGGCACGGTCGCGCCGACGCGCGCCCACGCCAGGGCGTCCAGCGCCGTGTCCCACGTGTCGGGCGTCCCGAACACGGCGGTGAGCCGCTCACGCTCGGCGTCGTCGTGGTCGCGGCGCGACGCCGCGATCGTCGCGGCCGCGGTGAGCATGACGCACTGGACGGGCCCGCCGTCCAGCCGCCGCAGCCCGATCCGCAGGTCCAGCGCCGGCGTCGCCGCGGCCGTCCCGGCCTCGATCCCGAGCAGCTCCAGCCCAAGTTCCGGCGCGCCGCTCATGCCCGCCTCCCGCGCGCGGGTTCGCAGATCATCACCAGAGCGGACTGCCCTGCCGCATCCCCCCGAAACACCACCCGGAAAGCCGCCGCTCCCCGCCCCGGCGTTCGGCAAAGAAACGGTCCGCAGGCGCGGGCGACACCCCCACGACGGCCTTCTGACCTAGGCAAACGACCAGAATTAGGAAGCCCGGCACGAACCCGCTCCGCGCAATGCGGCGTCAATTTCCAGCCAATTGCCCGATTCGCAACCGGCGGCCGCCGCCCGGCCCATGGGGAACCTTTCCTCGGCCATGCCGGACTCCCGACCCCCGCGATGGACGGGCCGTGCGCTTGACCTGGAGCGCGCTCCAGCTTCTAGCGTTCGCTGCGTTCGCCTAACGAGGGAGCACGCGAGGATGCAGTACCGCAAGCTCGGCCGCACCGGTATCGAGGTCAGCGGCCAGTGCCTCGGCGCCATGATGTTCGGTGCCGTCGGCAACCCCGACCACGACGACTGCGTGCGCATCGTCGACCGGGCGCTGGACGCCGGGATCAACTTCATCGACACCGCCGACATGTACTCCGCCGGGGAGAGCGAGGAGGTCGTCGGCAAGGCGATCAAGGGGCGCCGGGACGACATCGTCCTCGCGACCAAGTGCTTCTTCCCGCTGCGCGAGGAGCGCAACAGCGGGGGCGGGTCGCGGCGCTACATCGTCCGCGCCGTGGAGGACAGCCTCCGGCGGCTGGGCACCGACCGCATCGACCTCTACCAGATGCACCGCCGCGACTGGGACACCGATCTGGAGGAGACCCTCGACGCCCTCACCGACCTCGTCCGCCAGGGCAAGGTCCTCCACGTGGGGTCGTCGTCGTTCCCGGCCGACCAGATCGTGGAGGCGCAGTGGGCCGCCGAGCGGAGGGGCGGCGTCCGGTTCGTCTGCGAGCAGCCGCAGTACTCCGTCTTCGCCCGGTCGATCGAGGAGTCCGTGCTGCCCGCCGCGCGGCGGCACGGGATGGGCGTCATCCCGTGGAGCCCCCTCGCGGGCGGCTGGCTGACCGGCAAGTACCGGCGCGGGGAGGAGCCGCCGGCGGGCGCGCGGTTCGCGCACTCCGACAACCCGGCGTGGCGCGGCCGCACCGTCGACGTGGACCCCAGCGCCCCCGTCCGGTACGACGCCGTCGAGCGCCTCGCCAAGATCGCCGAGGAGGCCGGCCTCACGCTGACGCACCTGGCCCTCGCCTTCGTCGGCGAGCACCCGGCCATCACCTCGACGATCATCGGCCCGAAGACACTGCCCCAGCTGGACGACCTGCTCGCCGCCGCCGACGTCCGCCTGGACGCCGCCGTCCTGGACGCGATCGACGAGGTGGTCCCGCCGGGCACCGACATCGCCGGGATCAACCACCGCAGCGGCACCCCGTCCCTGCTCCCCGGCAGCCGCCGCCGCGCGTGAGCAAGCCCCGGCGCCGTCGCGCCGGGGCCGCTCCGGTTACTTGATCAGCGGGTCGCGGGGGAGTTTCAGGATGCGCTCGGCTATCTGGTTGCGGGTGATCTCGGAGGTGCCGCCGGCGATGGACATGCCGCGGGAGCCGAGGCGCATCAGGCCGGCGAACTGGCCGAGGCCCTCGTCGAACGCCGTGCCGGAGCCGGCGAACTCGGCGAGCAGGTCGGCGGTGGCGTGGCCGTGCTCGGCGAGGACGAGTTTGGTGATGTTGCCCTCCGGGCCCGGTTCGCCGCCGGCGACGGCGCGTTCGGCGGAGCGGAGGTTGAGCAGGCGGAGGGCCTGCTCCTCGGCCAGGTAGGCGCCGACGCGCTCGGCGGCGGCCGGGACGCGGTCGCCGTGCCCGGTGTAGAGGGAGACGAAGTCGGGTCCCGGCGGGCCGCCGACGCCGCCGCCGATGCTGACGCGCTCGTTGCCGAGGGTCGCGCGGGCGACCGTCCAGCCCTGGTTCGGTTCGCCGACCACGTCGGCGTCGGGGACGAAGACGTCGGAGAAGAACACCTCGTTGAAGTCGGAGCCGCCGGTGATCTGGCGGAGCGGCCGGACCTCCACGCCGGGGTGCTCCATGTCGACGACGACCATGGTGACGCCGGCGTGCTTGGCCGCGTCCGGGTCGGTGCGGACGGTCGCGAAGCCCCAGCGGCAGTGCTGGGCGCCGCTCGTCCACACCTTCTGGCCGTTGACGATCCAGCCGCCCTCGACCTTGACGGCGCGGGTCTTCACGGCGGCGGCGTCCGACCCCGCCTCGGGCTCGCTGAACAGCTGGCACCAGATCTCGTCGCCGGTGAGGGCGGGCCGCACCCAGCGGTCGACCTGGTCCTGCGTGCCGTGCTGGACGAGGGTGAGGATCACCCAGCCGGTGATCCCGAGCTGGGCGCGCTTCACCCCGGCGGTGCGAAACTCGTCCTCGATGACGAGCTGCAGCCCGGCGCTCGCCGCCACGCCCCACGGGCGCGGCCAGTGCGGCTGGACGTAGCCGGTGTCGATCAGCTTCTGCCGCTGCTCGGCGGCGGGCAGCGCGGCGATCTCGCGGGCCAGCGCGCGGATCTCCGCGCGCCGCGCCTCCGCCTCGGGCGGTAGGTCGAGGGTCGTCTCGCGGACGACGCCCGCGGCCTTCAGGCGGGTCACGTCCCGTTCGGCGGAGTGCGGGTCGAACACGGCCGCCAGCGTCGCGGCGCGGCGCATCAGCAGGTGCGCGTCGTGCTCCCAGGTGAAGCCGATGCCGCCGTGCACCTGGATGTTGAGGCCGGTGTTGGTGGTGAACGCGGGGAGGGCGAGCGCCGCGGCGACGGCCGCCGCCAGCTCGAACTGGTCGGCCGGGCCCGCGGCCGCCCGCGCGGCGTCCCACACGGCGGCCGTGGCCAGCTCGGCGCCGACGAGCATGTTCGCGCAGTGGTGCTTGACCGCCTGGAACGTCGCGATGGGACGGCCGAACTGCTGCCGCACCTTGGCGTACTCGACGGAGTTCTGCACGCATTCGAGGGCGCCGCCGACCGCTTCGGCGGAGACGAGCGTGCGGGCGATGGCGGTGGCGCGGGCCCGCGCGCCGGGCAGGACGTCGGCGGCGGCGCCGTCCAGCGTGACGCGGGCCGAGCGGCGGGCCGGGTCCAGGTTGGCGGGGACCTCGACGGTGACGCCCGGCGCGTCCGCCCGCACGACGATCATGTCGTCGCCGGCCGGGAGGACGAGCAGCTCGGCCAGGCCGCCGCCGAGCACGACGCCCGCGTCGCCGGTGGCGGTGCCGTCGGCGAGGGTCAGTGAGCCGCCGGTGCCGAGCGCCGCCGGGGTCGCCCCGGAGGCGAGGCCGGGCAGCAGCCGCGCCCGCTGCTCGCCGCCTCCGGCGGCCGCGATCACCGCGGCCGCGATCATCGTCGGCAGCATCGGGCCGGGCGCGGCGGCGCGGCCGAGCTCCTCGGCGACCACGACCAGCTCCGGCAGTCCCGCGCCGCCGCCGCCGTGCTCCTCGGGCAGGTGCAGGCCGAGCAGCCCGAGGCCGGCGAACTCCGTCCAGAACGCGGGCAGCGGCTCCTTGTCGGCGTCCAGCAGCGCGCGGTTCGCGGCCCGCGCCCCCTGGTCGCGCAGGAACGCGCGCGCCGTCCGTGCCAGCTCGCGGTGCTCCTCGCTGATGGCGATCGCCATGAACCCTCCAAGCGTCGTTCCGTCCAGTAACCAGAATGGCATTCGGTTGCCGTCCGGGGCGAGAGGCAGCCCCGATCTATCTCAGCGCTTCGGCGAAGCGCATCGACCAAGCGCATCGCCGCGCCGCATCCCGCCCGACCGCCTCAGGCCATCGGGCGGCGCCCGAGGAGGGCCACCAGCCGCGCGCCGTCCCCCGCGCCCCGCGGGGGCTCGACGGGGGCGGCGAACAGCGGGCCGCGCGGCGGCTCGGGCAGCACCAGCGGGCAGACGGCCAGCAGATCCTCGGCCAGCAGCGGCGGGATGGGCCGGTGCTCCCCGGTGGCCTGCGCGATGTCCCAGCCGTGGACGGCGACCTCGAGCGCGCCGGCCCGGGCCAGCACGCCGCCCGCCAGCCGCCGGTCCCCGACCGCGACGACCGGCAGGGCGGCGGACGCCCGCAGCACGCGGACGGCCCGTACCCGCAGCGCCGACACCGGGTCGTCCGGCGGCGTGTACGCGGCCGGTTCCCGCCCGACGCGTCCCGCGCTCATGCCCTCGTGCAGCGCGGCCAGCGACTCGCCGAGGTGCAGCACGAGCATGCCGAGGTCCCAGTCCGCGCACGGCGTCTGGCGCGCGAGCATGTCCGGCGTCACCGCCTGGACGGCCGTCAGCGCGAACCCGACCGCCCGGTCCAGCAGCCTGGCGCCGCACCCGGCGGTCTGGATCGCACACGTCCGCTCGGACATCCGGCCTCCCATCGGAAGGGCGGCCCGCCGAGCGGACCGCCTGTTCTGTGGACTGCCTCCGCATCGCGAATTCATCGGCGCGCCACCGGCTCCCGCGCGGTTGGCGACCGCGGCGCGGCGCCCCGGCCCGAGCGGTCCCGCGGCCGAGTCAGGCGGTGGCCTCGACCTCCGCGCGGGTCAGGACGGGGTCGGGGGCGGTCGGCGCGGTCGAGGCGACCGCGGCCGTGGCGCCCGCCGCGACCCGCGCCTCGGCCTCGCGGAACTCCCGGATCGGGCCCGTCGCGTCGTGCAGCCCGTTGAGGACGAGCCACAGCGTGCTCCGCCGGGCGCGCAGCGCGATCGGGTTCGGCGGCCGGTAGAGGCAGAGCTTCTGCGCCCACTTCGGGAGCATGTCGCGGGCGGCCCAGTCCATGAACGGGCCGCCGGGCTCCCACGGCTTGACCTTGCTGTCGCGGAGGTTCGGCCCGGTCTGGAACGCCTTGATCGGGGTCAGCGCCAGACGCGGCAGGTAGGACTCCAGGCATGCGGCGACCTCGGCCTTGGTCGCGGGCAGGTCGGTGCCGCCGAGGGCCTCGCCGACGCGGACGAACTCGCCGTAGTAGCGGTCGATGTCGCGCAGCGGGCGCCGGTGGTAGCGCTCGTGCGCGGTCGCGAGCCCCCAGACGACGGTGGCGTAGTTCCAGCGCAGCCATTCGGGGTCGTCGGCGTCGTAGGCGAGCCCGTCCGGCCGGGTGCCCTTGATGGTGTGGTGCATCGCGCGGACGGTGCGGGCCAGGCGTTCGGCGGTCGGCGTGGAGCCGTAGGCGGTGCCGATGAAGAACGACAGGGAGTGCCCGAGCCGGACGGCGGCGCCCTCCGGGTCGATGTTGCCGGTCGGGATGCCGTCGACGCGCTCCGGGATGCGCGAGTGGTCGTAGGCCATCCAGCTGATGCTCGGGTCGAGGCCCTCGATGTAGGCGGCGCCGACCAGGCCGAGGATCAGCGTGGGCAGGTGCGAGTGGACGTACCAGACCGCGCTGCCGGGGCCGAACCAGCCGGGGTCGCCCTCCGGCCCGGCGAAGTCCAGGCCCTTGAAGAACCTGGAGCGGATCTCGGTGTCGAAGGCCCGCTCGAACCGCGTCGCGACGGGGTTGGTCTTGCCCTGGCTGGTCTTGCCCTGGCTGGTCCTGCGGTGACTGGTCTCGGCCGGCATCTGCGCTCCCAATTCTGGCTACAACTGTGGCCAGAGTAAGTGTCTGGGTACATCCGTGTCCAGACTCGGGGTGCGCGGCGGGGCCGGGCCGGTATCGTCGGGGCATGGCGAACGCGCGCACGGCCACGGCCACCCGGTGGGCCGGGGTCCCGGCGGGCCGGCGGCGGGACGAGCGGCGCGCCATGCTCGTCCGGGCCGCGTACACGCTGTTCGGGGACGAGGGCGAGGCCGCCCTGACGGTGCGCGCCGTGTGCCGGGAGGCCGAGCTGCACACGCGCTACTTCTACGAGAACTTCGCCGGCACCGACGAGCTCCTCGCGGCCGTCTACGACCGGGAGGCCACGGCCCTCGGCGACGCGCTGGCGGGCGCGCTCGACGAGGCAGGCCCGGGCCCGAACGTCCGCACCCGCGCGGGCATCCGCAGCGTGCTCCGCTTCATCAGCGACGATCCGCGCAGGGGGCGCGTCCTGTTCGCGGAGGCGCGCGGCAACGAGGTCCTCGCCGAGCGGCGCCGCGCCGCGCAGACCGCCCTGCTGGACGGCGTCCTCGCGATGAGCAACATCGAGAACCCGGCGCTCCCGGTCGTCATCGCCGCCACGATGTTCACCGGCGCCATGACCGAGTTGGCCCAGCAGTGGGCGGACGGCCGCCTAGGCGAAGACCTGGACGCGGTGGTGGACAGCGCCGTAGACCTGTCCCTAGCCCTCCACACCACCGCCGCAAAACACGCCTGATTTCGTTGACCTGCGGCGTGTTGTTGTTATGAGGGCCCGCATAACAACAA